>NZ_JACFSZ010000002.1 GCF_014805525.1 Rhabdothermincola sediminis
GGCGCTGCGCAGCTTGCTCAGCGGATGACGGCCTGCACCTCCACCACCCGCACCGGCACGCTCGACGAACGCTCCAACACCCCCAGATCCCCCGCCTCACCCGTGCTCGCCACCCAACCCACCGCATAGGTGACCGTCGCCGTCACCACGAACACCCCCGACGGCTCACCCACCGACGACCACACGAACGTGTGCGTGCACCCACTCACCTGACCCGCCACCGGACGGCTCGGGTCGTACACGGCACCCGGACCATCACAGACCACCCTGGTGCCATCACCCAGATCCCAGCTCACCCGCGTCGGCACCGCCGTCACCGTCGAGCTCACCGCCCCGATCGACGCAGACGCCGACAACCCCACCCACGGGCCGTTCACCCACAACCACGTCGGCACCCCCACCAACTGGAAACCCGGCGGATTCAACCCGATCTCCGGCACCGGGAGCGGGAGCTGCTCCAACGCCAACTGCGCCGCCCGCTCCGCCGCCGCGACACCCCCCAGCGGATCGGCCGGATCGAACACCACCAACCGGCTGTACACCACGTTGCCGGTCTCATCACGGCACGCCAACAGATACGGCATCCCCCGCTCCGGCTGGACCGGCCCACCCGAATAATCCACCGCCATGCTCGACCCACTCGACCCCGACAACTCGAAACCGAAATACGAACACACCCACCCGCCACCGCCACCACGACCAGACCGGAAACGCCCCAACTCCCCCGACGGCCCCACCACCACCACCGCCGTCGGAGAACCAGACGCGATCGACGCGCCTACCGTCACCTGACCATCGGCCGAGTCCGCAATAGCTGGCCGTGTGCCGAACACGCCGACGGCGGCGACAAGAAGAAGCGCCGCAGCTACTCGCACTGCGTCACACCATCCCAGCGGGTGATCTGCTCGACGTCGGTCACGAACCAACCCTCTCCGAGGCGCGCCATCTTGAGTCGGAACAGGAAGGTGCTCACCTTGGAGTTCAACACGAGGCCTGATGGCTGATCGATCACCATCGTGTCGTCGACGAGACAGTCGAGGACCGTTGCAGCCCCGTGGTCCACTGATTCGAGCTGGGGTGTGCTCAGAAACTGAGAAGCACTCGGCAGACGAACAACCTGTTGAAGACGCTGACGCTCCTCGATTCGATTCACGGTGGTCGTGAAGGCCGGTCCAGCCATCACCGACCGCAATGCTGGGTGGTTGGGATTGAGCGGGCCCCGATGAGTGGTCCAGCTGCTATGCGAGTGCTGGTTGGTGTCGGGTGGTCCAGGCTTGGGCGAACTCGCTGGGGGTGAGGTCGCCGTGGGCGCTGTGGGGTCGGTTGGTGTTGTAGTCGATCCGCCAGTCCTCGATGAGCACCTGGGCTTCGAGGAGGCTGTCGAAGTGCCAGAGGTTGAGCAGCTCGTCGCGCAGACGACTGTTGAACGACTCGATCCAGGCGTTCTGCCACGGTGAGCCGGGGTCGATGAAGATGGTGTTCACCCCGTTGAACCGGCACCAGTCGGCGACGGCTTGGGCGATGAACTCTCTGCCGTTGTCGAAGCGCAGGTAGACCGGGAAGCCGCGCACGGCGGCGATGGCGTCGAGGGTGGCGACGACGCGGTCGGCGTCGATGCGCCGGTCCACGACGATGGCGGGGCACTCCCGGGTGTACTCGTCGACGACGTTGAGCAGCTTGAGGGTGCGGCCGTCGACGGTGGTGTCGAACTGGAAGTCGAGCGCCCACAGCACGTTCGGCCGGATCGGGCACATAGCACCGACGGCGACGCCGATCCCGCGGTGGGGCTTCTTGCGCTTCTTGTACGGCACCCGCAGTCCTTCCTCGCGCCACAGGCGCTGCACCCGCTTGTTGTTGATCCGATGACCGCCCCGGCGCAGCTCGCTGGCGGCGCGCCGCCACCCCCACCGGGGTCGCCGCTGGGCGAAGTCCCGCAGCCAGGCCCGCAGCCACGCCTCGTCCGCTGCTGGGGCGGGCGGCTCGAGCCGTTGGGTGGAGCGGTGCTGGCCGACCACCGTGCACGCTCGTCGCTCCGACACCCCGAACCGGTCGCGCAGCATCACCACCGCGCTGCGCCGCCGGTTCGGGGTCAGAAGTTTCCCTCCGCGATCTCCCGCAGCATCGCCTTGTCCAGCTCGGCCTCGGCGAGCAGCTTCTTCAGCCGGGCGTTCTCACCTTCGAGCTCCTTGAGCCGCTTGGCGTCGGACGCCTTCATGCCGCCGTACTGCGCCACCCAGCGATGCCAGGTCGACGCCGTGATCTGCAGGTGCCGGCACACCTCATCAAGCTCGGTCCCGCCCGCGAGCAGCTTGTTGCCCTCGGCGAGCTTGCGGATGATCTGGTCAGGCGTATGCCGCCGTCGCTTGGCCATGTCGTGGTCCTCCTTCGCCCCATCGTGGGGCATCGGACTCGCACAACAGGTGGACCACTACCGGGGGCTCAGCGCAGGATCTGGTGGGTCGTTCGCTAGGAGAAACGCCTGCCAGTAGCCCTGAACCGAGGCGAGGATGGCCTCCTCATCAGAGCTGGACTGGGTCGTGGTGCTCGTCGACTCCACCATCGAAGACGGCGGAGGAGCCGGCGACGAGCCCGGCGCCGACCCCTCCCCCTCACTCCCGCCACCACACCCGGCGAACACGACACCGAGCACCGAGACGAGCACCAACACACCGAGCACACGGCGCATCGAAGCCCTCCCAGATCCGCCCTCGCCGTTGCGGCTCCGGACGCTACGAACGACCAGCACCACCCCTCAAGCGGCATCCGTCACATCGCGGACCCTCCGTAGCCCCCGAACCACGATCCGCAACGACAACCCGAACGGCGTTTCAGATCACGCTCTCACCCGCCTCGACCCGCGCCCGTAGCATCGACGCCAGCCGGTTCCGGTGGAACACCGTGTCACCGAAGGCTCGCTCGTCGAGCTGCGACCGCTTCAGGAACAGGTGCACGTCGGACTCCCACGTGAAGCCGATCCCCCCGTGCACCTGCAACGCCGACGCGGTCACCCGGCGCGCCGCGTCCGAGCACCAAATCTTGGCCGTCGACGCCGCGATCGATCGCTCGGGGTCGTCCGCGGCCACGCACCATGCCGCCCAGTACGCGCTGGAGCGCATCCCCTCCACATCGACGAGCATGTCCGCACACCGGTGCTTGACCGCCTGGAACGATCCGATCGGGCGCCCGAACTGCTCCCGGTCCTTGGCGTGGGCGACCGCCAGCTCCAGCGAGCGCGACGCGATCCCGAGCAGCTCGGCCGAGTAGGCCGTGGCCCCCAGGTCGCAGAACCGCTCCAGCGCCTCGACTCCCCCGAGGCGCACCGCGGGCGTGGCCTCGAAGGCCAACCAGCCCACCTCGCGGGTGCGATCCATCGCCGGTTCCACTGCGGGCCGTCCACCGGCACGCAGATCGACCGCGAACACCGCCTCGTCCGAGCGCACCACCGCCACGTCCGCCGACGGCGCGAACACCGCGGGCTCAGAGCGACCGGTGAGCACCCAGCCATCACCGGCCTCCTGTGCCGACAAGGGCCCCCAGGCGATGGTGGCGATGGACCGCCCACTCACCAGCGGCTCGACCCACTCCGGTGTGGCTTCCGCCAGCATCGCCAGAGCGACGATCTGTTGGAGTACCGGCGCGGGCGCCACGTGCGCACCGACCTGCTCGAGCAGCACCGCCACCTCGACGAAGCCGAGCCCGAGACCCCCGCAGGATTCCGGGAGCGCGATCGCGGTCCAGCCCTGCTCGACCATCGCGGCCCACAGTCTCGGGTCGAACCCGCCACCGGCATCGACCACCGCCCGGACCTGCGCCGGCGACGCGTAGCCGGCCAGCAGCTCACGAGCCGCGTCGCGCAGGGCGAGCTGGTCGGCAGAGAGGTCGAAGTCCACGGCCAGACCATACCTGACGTCCGTGTCAGTCCCCGCGGTGCCGCCGTCTAGGATTGGCCCGCCTATGGACCTCGCTCCCACGCCAGAGCAGCAGGCGTTCCGGGCCGAGTGCCGGACATGGCTGCAAGCCAACCTCCCTTGGGAGTACGGCAAGGGGCTCCCCCCGCACTTCGACGACCTGGCCGAGGAGGTCACCTTCCTGCGCGGCTGGCAACGCCGACTCGCCGAGGGCCGATGGGTCGGCGTGACCTGGCCCGAGCGATACGGCGGGCGCGGCGCCGGGCCGCTGCACCACTACATCGTCCAGGAGGAACTGGCACGGGCCCGCGCCCCCGAGCTGGTGGGGCGCATCGGCGTCAACCTCGTCGGGCCCACCCTGCTGGCCCACGGCACCGCCGCACAGCGAGAACGCTGGCTGCCGAAGATCCTCGACGCCTCCGAGCTGTTCTGTCAGCTCTTCAGCGAGCCCGGCGCCGGCAGCGATCTCGCCGCGCTGGCCACCCGGGCCGAGCGGGTCGAGGGCGGCTGGCGGATCAACGGGCAGAAGGTATGGACCTCCTATGCCCAGTTCGCCGACTGGGGGCTGCTGCTCGCCCGCACCGACCCCACCGCACCGAAGCACCAGGGCATCTCGGCGTTCGTCATCGACATGCACCAGCCCGGGGTGGAGGTCCGCCCGCTGCGCCAGATCACCGACGAGTACGACTTCAACGAGGTCTTCTTCACCGATGCGTTCGTCCCGGAGGAGAACCTGATCGGCGCCGAGAACGAGGGCTGGCGGGTCTCCTCCTCGACGCTCACCCACGAGCGAGGCACCAACCCGCGCCAGCTCGTCATCCACGCCCAACTGCTGGAGGAGCTGCTACGCCTGGCCCTCGAGCAGGGCCGCTTCGACGACCCTCGCCTCCAGCAACGCCTGGCCGAGGCCTACGTGGAGGTCAGGCTGTTCCAGCTGCACAACTGGCGGTCCCTGTCCCGTCTCGAGCACGGGCGCGAGCTCGGGCCGGAAGGCAGTGCGCTGAAGCTGTACTGGAGCGAGATGAGCAAGCGGCTGCACGACACGGCGATGGCGGTGCTCGCCGACGCGGCGCCGCTGTGGTGGGGGGCGTCGGGCAACCCCGGTGGTGGCCGATGGCAGCGGAGCTGGCTCTACTACCACGCGGCCTCGGTGTTCGCGGGCACGAACGAGATCCAGCGCACCATCATCGGCGAGCGGGTGCTCGGCCTGCCCCGGGAGCCGAGGCAGGAGACCGCGACCCGATGAGCGAGTTCGAGACCCTGCTGTACGACGTCGACGGCCCGGTGGCCACGATCACCCTGAACCGCCCCGACCAGGCCAATGCGCAGTCCACACAGCTGATCAACGAGCTCGACCGCGCCCTCGACGTCGCCGACGCGGACGACGGCGTGCGGGTGGTGATCCTCGCTGCTGCCGGTAAGCACTTCTCCTCCGGCCACGACCTGAAGGAACTGGTGGGGCCGAGCGCGGATCCCGAGCTGCAGCGCCGCCGGGCCACCGCCGAAGGCAAGTTCCGCCACGAGCGCCAGATGTACTTCGACCGCTGCGTTCGGCTCTACGAGTTCCGCAAGCCCACCATCGCCGCGGTGCAGGGACGCTGCATCGCCGCGGGCTTGATGCTGGCCGCGATGTGTGACCTGATCGTCGCCGCCGACGACGCGGTGTTCCAGAACCCCGTCGCCCGCATGAGCGGCGCGGGGGTGGAGCTGCTGGTGGAGCCGTGGGAGCTGGGCATCCGCAAAGCAAAGGAGTTCCTGCTCACCGGCGACGAGATCGACGCACGCGAAGCCTGGCGGCTGGGGATGGTGAACCAGGTCGTGCCCCGATCCGAGCTGGCCGCGGCGGCCCGAGCCATGGCCGCCAAGATCGCACTCGTGCCCCCCGTGACCGCGGAGCGCATCAAGGACTCCATCAACCACACCTTCGAGCTCATGGGCAAGCGCCACTCGTGGAACTTCCACTTCATGGCCCACCACTTCACCCACAACACCGCGACTGCGCTCGGCAAACTGGCCGAACGCGAGCAGATGGGATCGATGAAGGAGGTCTTCGAGGCTCGCGATCGGGGCGACGCCTAGATGGGCGGCCCGCTCGAAGGGCTGCGGGTCATCGACGTCGGGACCCGCATCTCGGCCCCGTTCTGCGCCGGACTGCTCGGCGAGATGGGCGCCGAGGTGATCAAGGTCGAGCAGCCCGGCGTCGGCGACTTCATGCGCGAGATCGGCCCCTTCGTGCCCGTCGAGGGCGACGACGGGCCCGGGCACTCCTTGTTCTGGTCGGTGGAGGGGCGGGGCCGCAAGGGCGTGACCCTGGACCTTCGCAAGCCCGAGGGGCAGGAGCTCTTCCGCCGCCTCTGCCGCCACGCGGACGTGGTGTGCGAGAACTTCCGGCCGGGGACGATGGAGCGCTGGAACGTCGGCCCGGCCGACCTCGATCCCCGGCTGGTGATGGTGCGCATCTCGGTCTTCGGGCAGGACGGGCCCTCGTCGCTGCGGCCGGGGCTCGACCGCCTGGGCATCGGCTACGGAGGCCTGCTGCACCTCACCGGCTACCCGGATCGCCCTCCAGTGCGACCGGGGGTGACCGTGAGCGACTACCTCACCGGGGTGTTCGCGGCCCACGCCGCGCTGGCCGCGCTCTACCGGCGCGACGCGCGCCGCATCGGCGCGGGCGCGGTGGTCGACGCCTGCCTGTACGGGTCGGTGCTGCGGATCCTGGAGTGGACGATCGCCGGCTACGACCGGCTCGGCATCGTGCGCGAGCGCGAGGGCAACCGGCTGGCCAACTCCGCCCCGCTGGACAACTACCCCACCGCGGACGGCAAGTACGTGTGCATCGTGGCTGGCTCGGACGCCAATTTCCGCCGGTTGTGCGCGGCCATGGACCGCCCCGAGCTGGCGACCGACGCCCGGTTCGCCCGCCTGGCGGAGCGGGCGGCGAACGCCGAGGAGATCAACGGGATCGTCGAGGCGTGGACCCGCTCGCTCACCGCCGCGCAGATCGAGCAGCGCTGCATCGACCACGACGTGCCCGTCGCCACCGCGTACACCGCGGCGGACATCGCCGCCGACCCGCACATGCAGGCCCGCCACGACCTGGTCACCGTGGTCGACTCGGTGATCGGCCCGGTACGCCAGCAAGCCCCATTCCCCCGCTTCGTGGGCGAGGAGCTCCCGGCGCCCTCGAGCGCGCCCCGCCTCGGCGAGCACAACCGCGAGGTATGGCGCGGGCTGGTCGGGCTGAGCGAGGAGGAGTTCGCCTCCGCGGTGGAAGCGGGCATCATCTGACCATGTCCACTCCCCGCCGTGCCATGATCGCCGCCGCCACCGCCGCCCTCGCCGTGGTCCTCACCGCCTCCCTCGCCGGCTGCTCGAACCGCGGTGGGAGCGGCGGCGGGACCGACACTGACCGGGCCGCTCCGCCGACGACCACGGTGGGAGCGCCCGGCGCGCCGGCGCCGACCACCGGGCCTCGCAACAGCGCGCCGAATGCCTGCGACAGCAAGATGCCCGGTGAGGTCATGACCGCCGAAGAAGCGGTGGTGCGCTTCTCCGACCAGCAGGTCTGCCCCGGATACGTGACGGTCGCGCTCGGCACCCCGGTCACGTGGCGGAACACCGGCCAGACCACCTACACGGTCACCATCAAGGACGGTCCTCTGCCGAGCAGCCCCGACCTGCAGCGCGAGCGTGTCGAGCCCGGGGCGAGCGTGGCGGTCGAGCTGCCGAGCGGCCAGTTCGCGTGGACCACCGACGCCCTCGAGGCCTTCGTAGGCACCGTCGAGGTGCAGGGCTGAGCGGCGACGACCCCGGCCGGCCCGTGGCCCGCTCGGGGGCGTGGTCGCTCAGGCGGGGTTCAGCACCAGGTCGGCCACCCGCTCCCGGTGGATGCCGTGGTAGCCGAGCAGCAGGTCGTTCTGCTTCGCTCGGCGGTAGTGCAGGTGCGCGTCGCAGTCCCAGGTGAAGCCCACCCCCCCGTGGATCTGGATGCACTCGCCGGCGACCGCGTTCGCGGACTCCGGCACGTAGGCCTTGGCCATCGCCGCCGCCTCGGCCCGCACCGGGTCCTCCACGTCGGAGGCCCACGCGGCGTAGTGCGTGCCGACCCGTGACAGCTCGATGCGGTGCAGCATGTCGACCATCTTGTGCTTGATCACCTGGAAGGTGGCGATCGGCCGATCGAACTGGACCCGAGTCTTCGCGTACTCGACCGCGAGGTCCTGCGCGGCCTCCATGGACCCGACGAGCTCCGCGCACAGGGCCACGCACGCGTCGTCGACCACCCGCCGCCAGATGGGGGTGTGATCGCCGTCGGGGCCCACCCGCTCCGCGGGCATGTCGCGCAGCTCGAGCCGGGCCACCTTGCGGGTGAGGTCCCAGGTGGGCACCAGCTCCGCGCGCGGGGCTTCTACCAGGAAGGTGCCGATCCCCTGCTGGGTGCGGGCCACCACCAGCACCCAGTCCGCGGTGTGCCCGTCGAGCACCACCGGCTTGGTGCCGTGCAACAGCCAGCGGCCGGTCTTGCGGCTGGCCCGAGTCCGCACCCGGTCGACCACGTCGCCATGACCCTCCTCCTCGAGGGCCACGGTGCCACGGGTGGCGCCGGAGGCCAGCGACGCCAGGCGGTCCTCGAGGCCGAGGTGCCGGGCCGCCAGGGTGGCGAGCACTGCGGACGAGAAGAACGGCCCGGGGAACACGACGCGCCCCATCTCCTCCATCAGCACCACCAGGTCGACCATCCCGAGGCCGAGACCACCCTGGGCCTCGGGGACCAGCACCCCCGTCCAACCGAGATCGACGAGCTGGCCCCACACCTGGTCGGTGAAGCCGCGCTCCTGCTCCATCATCGAGCGGACGTAGCTCGGCGGGCTCTGCGCGGCGAGAAACGACCGCACGGCGTCACGGAGCTGGTCCTGCTCGGCGCTGAACGTGAACTCCATGAGCGGCGAACCTCGGGCGTAGGCGACGGGGGAAGGGAGAAACCTGACACGGATGTTAGTTTTCTCACCATGGACTTCGCCTACACCGCCGAGGACGAGGCATTCCGGGCCGAGCTCACCGAGTGGCTGGACGAGAACCTCGAGAAGTTCCTCGCCGAGCACCCCCACGAAGGCGATGGCGGTGACGACGCAGCCGGTCCCGGCTCGGGCGGGATCATCGCCGCCATGGAGCGCCGGCGGGCGTGGCAACGCAAGCTGAACGAAGGGCGCTGGGCCGCGATCAGCTGGCCGGAGGAGTGGGGCGGCCGGGCGGCGACGGTCACCCAGAACGTCGTGTACTCCGAGACGATGGCGAGGTACCGCACACCGGGCATCTACAACGCCAACGGCCTGTGGCAGATCGGGCCGATGATCATCCGGTGGGGCACCGACGAGCAGAAGCAGCGGTGGATCCCCAACATCCTCAACGCGGACGACCACTGGTGTCAGGGCTTCTCCGAGCCGCAAGCCGGCAGCGACCTGGCCAACCTCCGGACCCTCGCGATCCGCGACGGCGACGACTACGTGCTCAACGGGCAGAAGATCTGGATCTCCAGCGCGCACATCGCCAAGTGGGGCCTGTTCCTGGTGCGCACCGACCCAGCCGCCATCGCCGAGGGACGCAAGCACGAGGGCATCACCGCGCTGATCATCGACATGGAGGCACCGGGCATCGACGTGCGACCCATCCGCGACATCGCCGGTGAGGAGATGTTCTGCGAGGTGTTCTTCGACAACGCCCGGGTGCCGGTCGACTACCGGCTCGGTGGCGAAGGTGAGGGCTGGCTGGTCGCCATGGGCACCCTGGGCTCCGAACGGGTGGGCACCGCCGGGCTCGCCATCGGCATGCGCGCCGACCTCGACGCGATGATCAACCTGGCCAAGGCGGTGAACCCGGCGGCGCTCGACGACCCCGAGATCCGGCAGCGCATCGCCCGGGCTCACACCGACATCGAGTACACGAAGCTGCTCAACTACCGGGCGCTGTCGAAGATCCTGCGCAACGAGAAGAACTGGCCGGAGGTGCCGCTGGCGAAGCTGCAGTGGAGCCACCTCGCGCAGACCCTCGCCGAGCTCGCCGTCGACCTGCTCGGCCCGTACGGGATGATGGCGAAGGGCGCCCCCGACGCGGTCGACGGCGGCGCGTGGAACCGGCTGTACGTGTTCCAGCGCTACACGTCGATCGGCGCGGGCACCACCGAGGTGCAGAAGAACATCATCGCCGACAAGGCGATCAAGCTCCCCCGCAAGTGACCCGGCTCGGGATCATCACCCCGGTCGTCACGCTCAACCCTCGCGCCCACAACCCCTGGGAGGAACGCGCCGGGGTCGACGAGGTGGTGGCCGTGGCGCAGGCCGCGGACCGCCTGGGCTTCCACCACCTGACCTGCAGCGAACACGTCGCCGTGTCATCTGCGTACGACGACACACGGGGAACCCGCTACTGGGATCCGTCGGCGACGCTGTCGTTCCTGGCTGCGCGCACCCAGCGGATCCGGCTGGCCACCCACGTGCTGGTGCTCGCCTACCACCATCCGCTGGCCATCGTGAAGCGCTACGGCACCCTCGACCTGCTGAGCGGCGGCCGGCTGATCCTCGGGGTGGGCGTCGGCTCGCTGCGGGAGGAGTTCGAACTGCTGGGCGCGAGCTTCGAGGATCGGGGACGGCGCGCCGACGAGACCCTCGGGGTGCTGCGGGCCTCGTTCGGACGGCGGGAGGTGGACGGGTTCGTCGTCGATCCGAGCGGCGTGCAGCGACCGCCGCCGATCTGGGTCGGGGGGCGCAGCGCCCGTTCACTGCGGCGGGCGGTCGAGCTCGGTGACGGGTGGGTGCCCTTCGGGCTGGCGACGGCTCAGGTGCGCGAGATGCTCGATCGGGCGCGCGGCAGCGAGGCCTGGGCCCGGCGGGCACAGGCGCTGGAAGTCGTGCTGTGGCCGGAGCCGCCCATCGACCCCCTCGGCGATCCCGCCGGTGCCGAGCAGGCGATCGCCGCGGCGGTCGAGGCGGGCGCCACCGTCGTGAACCTCCGGTTCCGCAGCCGGAGCCTCGCGCACCATCTCGAGCAGATGGAGGCAATGGCCGCGCTCCGGTGAGTTCGCCCGCGGCTCGCCCACGGACTCCGATGGCTCAAATGGGGGTGGTGCCGGACCAGCTCGCTGGCGGCCGTGGGGGTGCTCGTCGAGGTGGTACGCGTCGCACCAGCTGATCGGGGCGTCACAGCCGGGGAACACACAACCCTCGTCTCGCAGCGCCAGCGCGCGGCGCTGGGCCACGGTGGCATACCGCACCGCACGCCCGAAATCGAGTGGCACCCCGAGGCTGTCGACGACCACCGGGTACAGCTCGGGGTCGCAGAGCAGCGTGCCCACGCTGCCGTCAGCCAGTACCACCCCGTCGGTGCTGCAGGCCCCGCTGGTGGGATCGAGCGCGTTGACCACCAGGGTCACCTCCAGCCGCGGGGGCGGCTGGTCTGCGCATCGGTCGTCGAGCTCGGCCAGTAGGTGACCCGCTGCGGCGTCCAGCGCTCGGAGCAGCTCCTCCAGCGCCTGCACACCCTCCAGCAGCCCCGAGCCCACGCAACCGCGAGCCGGCGGGTCAGCCGAGGCGTTCGATCACGGTGGCGTTCGCCTGGCCGCCCCCCTCGCACATGGTCTGGAAGCCCAGGCGCCCCCCCGTGGCCTCGAGGTGGTTCAGCAGCGTGGTCATGATGCGGATGCCGCTGGCGCCGAGCGGGTGACCGAGCGCGATGGCTCCGCCCCGGGGGTTGTACCGCTCTGGGTCTGGCTGGAACTCCTTGGCCCACATGAGGGCGATGGCCGCGAAGGCCTCGTTGCACTCGATGGCGTCGAAGTCGCCGATCGACAGGCCGGTACGAGCCAGCAGCTTGCGGGTGACCGGGTTGGGGGCAGAGAGCACCAGCACTGCGTCGTCCGCCCCCACCACCATGTGCTTGATCCGCGCCCGCACCGGCAAGCCGAGCTGCTCGGCCACCGCCCGGTCGGCGATGAGCATCGCGGAGGCGCCGTCGCTCATCTGCGAGGAGTTGCCCGCGGTGATGTCGGGCGCGATCGAGGGGTCCCACTTGGCGGCGCTGTCGAGCGCGGCGAGCACCTCGACGGTGGTCTCGGGGCGGATGCCTTCGTCCGCGGTGAGCAGCTCGCCGGTCTCGCGGCCCTCCTCGTCCTTGATGGGCACGGGCACCATCTCCCGCCCGAAGTGCCCGTCGACCGTGCTCTCGTGGGCCCGCTGGTGGCTGCGCACCGCGTACTCGTCCATCTCCCGGCGGGTGATGCCGAACCGGCCAGCCAGGATCTGTGCCACCTCGAACTGGGTCATCAACTGCCCATCGCAGGCCTCGAGGAAGTCGGCCGAGAACGGGCCCGTACCGCCAGCTGCGTTCGAGGCCATGGGGGCTCGGCTCATCGACTCGACACCGCAGGCGATCGCCAGGTCGTAGGAGCCGGCGATCACCGCCTGGGCAGCGAAGTGCACCGCCTGCTGCGACGAACCGCACTGGCGATCGACCGACGTGGCCGGCACCGACTGTGGGAGACCGGCCGCCACCCAAGCATTGCGGGTCACGTTGCAGCCCTGTTCACCGGCCTGGGTCACACACCCGCCGACCACGTCGTCGATGCGCTCGGGGTCCACGCCGATGCGGTCGAGCAAGGCCCGCAGCGTGTGGGCCAGCAGGTCGGTGGGGTGCCAGCCCGACAGCGCGCCCTTCCGCTTGCCGATCGGGGTGCGCACGGTGTCGACGATCACGGCCTCTCGGCTCATGCGGGCAGCGTAGTGGAGTCCACTGCTAGCTGACATGAGCGTCAGATAAGGTCGGGGCATGACCGCTCCACGGACCGACGTGACGGGCCGGCCGACCGCCCTCCGCCAGATCGACCTCGACACCTTCTTCCGGCCCAGGACCGTCGCCGTCATCGGTGCCAGCGACTCCGCCGGGCGGCCCAACAGCGCCATGTGGCGCAAGATCCGCCAGTGGGCGGAGCAGGCGGGCGCCGAGTGCTACCCGGTCAACCCCAACCGCGACCAGGTCGACGGGGTGCGCTGTTACCGCTCCGTGCTCGACATCCCCGGCGATCTCGACCTCGCCGCGATCCTGGTGGGCAACGCGGTGGAGATGTTCGAGACCGTGCTGGAGAAGAAGCCCCGCTTCGCGGTGATCTTCGCCGCCGGCTTCAACGAGGTCGGCCCGGAGGGCGAGGCGCTCCAGCGGCGACTCGAGCAGCTCATCGCCACCGGCAGCACGCACGTGCTGGGACCGAACACCAACCTCAACGCCTTCGAGACCTTCCGCGACCTGCCACCCCCGAAGATCGCGCTCATCACCCAGAGCGGACACCAGGGCCGACCGGTGTTCCAGGCGCAGGAGCAGGGCATCGCCCTGTCGCACTGGGCGCCGACGGGCAACGAGGCCGATCTCGAGTTCGCCGACTTCGCCGCCTACTTCGCCGACCAGCCCGAGGTCGGCGTCATCGCCGCCTACGTAGAAGGGTTCAAGGACGGGCGCACCCTCATGCTCGCCGCCGACCACGCGGCCACCGCCGGCAAGCCGATCGTCGCGGTCAAGGTGGGCCGCACCGACGAGGGCCGCTCCATGGCCAAGTCCCACACCGGTCACCTAACCGGCTCCGACGCTGTGGTTTCCGCCGTGTTCCGCCAGTACGGCATCACTCGGGTGGACGGGCTCGACGAGCTCACCGACGTGGCCGCCACGCTCGCCCGCACCAAGCCCCCGGCACAGCCCGGCCGGCGCAACGTGTGCATCTACGCCATCTCGGGGGGCACCGGCGCGCACATGGCCGATCTGGTCGCCGCCGCCGGCCTCGAGCTGGCCGAGCTCACCCCCGCCAGCCGGCAGGCACTGCGGGAGTGGATCCCGGGCTACCTGCGGGTCTCCA
Source organism: Rhabdothermincola sediminis (assembly GCF_014805525.1). Taxonomy (NCBI): domain Bacteria; kingdom Bacillati; phylum Actinomycetota; class Acidimicrobiia; order Acidimicrobiales; family Iamiaceae; genus Rhabdothermincola; species Rhabdothermincola sediminis. The sequence continues at coordinate 13,801 of NZ_JACFSZ010000002.1, forward strand.
ACCCGGTCGACTCGGGTGGCGCGCCCTCCGCCGACGAGCGAGGCCCCAAGATCGTGCAGACGATCCTCGAGGACCCGAACATCGACATGCTCATCTGCCCCATCACCGGCGCGCTGGCCTCGATGAGCCGACCCATGGCCCAGAGCCTGGTCGACGCGGCCGCCCGCACCGACAAGCCGATCCTGGTGGTGTGGGGGTCCCCCGACAGCACCGACCCCGTCTACACGGAGGTGCTGCTGGGATCCCGGCTGCCCGTGTTCCGCACCTTCCACAACTGCGTACTGGCGGCGCGTGCCTACTTCGACCACCACGACTTCCTCGCGCGCTACCGCTCGCCGTTCGCCAAGCCCGTCACCCGGCGCTCGCCGGCCGGGGCCAGGACCGACCGCCTGCTCAGCGCCGGGCACCCGCTCAGCGAGCACGAGTCCAAGGCGCTGCTCGCGGCGTACGGCATCCCCGTGACCCGCGACGTGCTCGCAACCTCGGCCGCGCAGGCGGTGCGGGCGGCGCGCGAGATCGGCTTCCCCGTGGTGCTCAAGGTGAGCTCGCCCGACCTGCCCCACAAGTCCGACCTCGGTCTGGTGCGCGTCGGCCTGCACACGGCCGCGGAGGTCCAGCGGGCGTTCGCCGAGCTGGAGGCCACCGCCCGGAAGGCGAACCGCAGAGCCACCATCGACGGGGTGCTGGTCTCCGAGCTGGTCAGCGGCGGGGTGGAGACCGTGGTGGGGGTGTCCCAGGACGAGCTGTTCGGGCCCGTGATCATGTTCGGGCTCGGCGGGGTCTTCGTGGAGGTGTTCGAGGACGTGACCTTCCGGGTGCCCCCGTTCGGCAAGGACGAGGCGCTGCGGATGGTGCAGGAGGTCCGGGGCTACAAGCTCCTGCAGGGCACCCGGGGACGGGCGCCGGCCGACGTGCGGGCCCTGGTCGAGGCGATCATGAAGGTCCAGCGCCTGGCCCTCGACCACGCGGGCACGCTCGCCGAGCTCGACATCAACCCGCTGATGGTGCGACCGAAGGGCCAGGGCGTGGTTGCCCTCGACGCGCTGGCCATCCCCCGATCCACCCCCCAGCCGACCCCCTGAGGCCAGGAGCGCGCCGGTGCCCACCTCGGGGATCAAGGACGCCACCGCCATCGTGGGCGTCGGCCAGACGGCGTTCGCCAAGGCCTTGCCCCAGAGCGAGAAGCGCCTCGCGCTCGAAGCCATCCTGGCCGCGCTCGACGACGCCGGCATCGACCCCTCAGAGGTCGACGGCCTGGCGTCGTACACCCTCGAGACCACGGAGGAGATCGAGATCGCCCGCAACCTCGGCACGGACGACATCACCTTCTTCGGCCAGGTCGGCTACGGCGGGGGTGCGGGCTGCGCGGTGGTCGGCCACGCGGCGATGGCCGTGGCCACGGGGCAGTGCACGGTGGCGGTCGCCTGGCGATCGCGCAAGCGGGGGGCCGCCTCGGCTCGGCCCTGGGCGGGGGTGTCGAGCCGGGTGCGGGGCAACCAGCAGTGGTCCCGCCCGTGGGGGCTGCTGCGCCCGGTGGACGAGATCGCCATGCTCACCCGCCGCTACCTGCACACCTACGGCGCCACCCGCGACCAGCTGGCGAACGTGGCCCTCGCGTTCCGCAAGCACGCCAACCGCAACCCCGGGGCGATGATGCACGACAAACCCCTGTCGCGCGAGGAGTACCTCGCGGCCCGCTGGATCTCGGAGCCGCTGTGCCTGTTCGACAACTGCCTCGAGTCCGACGGCGCAGGTGCGGTGGTCATCACCAGCACCGAGCGTGCCCGGGACACCAAGCACGTGCCGGCGCTGGTGCACGGCTTCGCCCAATCGATCCCCAAGCAGCACCAGACCATGACCAACTTCTTCTGCGACGACCCCCTGCTCGGGCCGTCGTGGGCTTGCGCGGAGCTGCTGTGGCGGCAGGCCGACTTCGGTCCGGCGGAGGTCGACGTGGCCCAGATCTACGACGCGTTCTCGCCGCTCGTGCCGCTGTCGCTCGAGGGCTACGGCTTCTGCGAGCGGGGGGAGGGCGCCGCGTTCACCGAGGACGGCAACCTCGAGTGGGACCGGGGATCGCTGCCCACCAACACCTCCGGTGGCGGGATGAGCGAGGCGTACGTGCACGGCTTCAACCTCATCGTCGAGGGTGTGCGACAACTCCGGGGTGAGTCGTACTGCCAGGTGGCGGGGGCCGAGACGTGCCTGATCACCAGCGGCGAGGGTGTGCCCACCAGCGCGCTGCTCCTGCGGAGGGGCGAAGCCGGTGACCGCTGAGCACCAGACTCCGATGAGAGGCCTCGCGAGCGAGGGCCTGCTGCTGCCCACCATCGACGAGGACTCCGCCCCCTTCTGGGAGGGGTGCCTGCTCGGTGAGCTGCGGGTGCAGGCCTGCGCGGCCTGCGGTCGGCGCCGCGTGCCGCCGAGACCGATGTGCCCGTCGTGCCGCAGCTTCGAGGATCGCTGGGAAACCACCTCGGGAACCGGCACGATCTGGTCGTTCGTCATCGCTCATCCGCCGCTGCTGCCCGCGTACGCGCAGCAGGCCCCGTACAACGTGGTAGTGGTGACCCTCGACGACGACCCGGGCATCCGCTTGGTCGGCAACCTGGTGACCGGTCCCGGACGCCCGCTCGGGGAGATCGACCCGGCCACGATCCGCATCGGCGAGCCGGTACGAGTGATCTTCGACCGGGTGGCCGACGACGTAGCACTCCCCCGCTGGGTGCGGGCCGGGGACTGAGTCGGGCCTCAGCGCACCCGGCGCAGCTCGTCGTGGCGGTGGGGCTCGACGGGGCGGACCCTTACCTTCGCGTCCACGGCGACGACACCGGCCGGGGTGGCGATCACCGGATTCAGATCCAGCTCGATCACCTCCGGGAGCTCGTCGGCGAGCACGCCCACCCGCACCAGCAGCTCCTCCAACGCATCGGTCGCCACTGGCGCCGCCCCTCGATAACCGAACAGCAACGGGCTGGCGCGCAGGCTCCGCACCACCTCCGCCGCGTCGGTGTCGGTGACCGGCACGATCCGGAACGCCCGATCGGCCAACAGCTCCGTCGCCACACCACCCATGCCGAACATGACCAGCGGCCCGAACGCCGGGTCCTGCACGACGCCCACGATGGTCTCGACGCCCGACTCGGCCATCGCCTGCACGACCACACCGCCACCGTGGTCGGCGGCCGCGGCGGTGACCTGCTCGAAGGCCTCCCGGACCTGCTCGGGTGAGGCGAGCCCCAACCTAACCGCCCCCACGTCGGTCTTGTGCACCAGGCCGCCGGCGGCGGCCTTCACCGCCACCGGGAAGCCGACCCGCTCCGCCACCCCCGCCGCGTCGTCCGCACTGGACACCGGGTGGACCTCCAGCACCGCGACGCCGTAGGCGCGCAGCAGCGCGACCGCATCGCCGGCGTCGAGCCAGACGCCGGTGTCGGTGGCGGTACTGCCGGTTCGGGCCAGCACCGCGTCGACGACCTGCCGGGCCCGCCCCCGGTCGATGTCGGCGAAGACCGGGACCCGCCCCGGGTCCCGCCGTTTCCAGGCCGCGTAGCGGACCAGGCGACCGAGCGCGTGCGCCGCCGGCTCGGGGGTGGGGAACGACGGGATGCGCCGGCGGCCCTCCCGGCCACCCTGGAGGGCGGCCGGCACGTCCCGGGAGGCCAGGAAGTTGGCCAGCACCGGCTTGGTGGCTCCCTCGACAGCCGACGCGATGGCCTCGGCCACCTCGTCGGCCCGGGTGACCAGCGGTGGGGTGAAGATCACGATCACCGCGTCGACGTTCTCGTCGGCCAGCACCAGCCGCAACGCCTGCTCGTAGTGCGCGGGGGTGGCGGAGGCCACCATGTCCACCGGGTTCGTGACCGCCGCGTTCGGCCCCAGCAGCGCGCGCAGCGACGCCTGTGTCGACGGCGCGAGGGTGACCACGTCGAGCCCGGCACCGTCGCACGCATCTGCCGCGAGGATGCCAGGCCCACCCGAGTTGCCCACGATCGCCACCCGGGGACCGTCCGGCAGCGGCTGGGAGACCAGCACCTGGGCCATGTCGAACAGCTCGTCGATGGTGTCGACCCGGATCACGCCCGTCTGGTGGAACAGCGCGCTGACCGCCACCTCGAGGCTGGCCGCAGCCGCGGTGTGGGAGGAGGCAGCCCGGACTCCCGACGCGCTCCGGCCGGACTTCACGGCCACGATGGGCTTGCGCGGCGAGACCCGCCGGGCGATGCGGCTGAACTTGCGCGGGTTCCCGAACGACTCGAGGTAGAGCAGGATCACGTCGGTCTCGGGATCGTCCTCCCAGTACTGCAGCAGGTCGTTGCCACTCACGTCCGCCTTGTTCCCCACCGACACGAACGACGACAACCCGATCCCGAGCCGATCGGTCCATTCCAGCAGGGCGATGCCGAGCGCCCCCGACTGCGACTGGAACGCAACCCGTCCCCGGGAAGGCACCCGGGGCGCGAACGTGGCGTTGAGACCCACCGCGGTGTTGGCGATACCCAAGCAGTTGGGACCGATCAGGCGCAGCCCGCCCCGTCGGGCCCGGGTCACCACGTCGAGCTCGAGCGCCGCTCCCTCGGCGCCCGTCTCGCTGAACCCGGCGCTGATCACCACCAGCCCTTTCACCGCCTTGGCGACGCACTGGTCGACCACGGCCGGCACCTTGGCCGCCGGCACCGCGATCACCGCTAGGTCAACCTCACCGGGGATGTCGAGCACCGACGGGTAGCTCGGCACGCTGGCCACGTGCGGGACGGAGGGGTTCACCGGGTACGCCGGCCCGGCGAAGCCGCCGGCGAGCACGTTGAGGAACAGGTGGTGACCGATGGTGCCGGGTTCGTGGCTGGCGCCGATCACCGCCACCGAGCGGGGGCAGAGCATCCGGCGGATCGACGCGGCCTCCGCCACGTGCTCGCGGTGTTCGACCGCGGCCCTCGAACGCTCCGTCTGCTCGAGGAGCAGCTCGACCCGCACGACCCCGGCGTCGAGCTGAGCGACCGTCCGGTAGCCCGCGTCGTGAAAGACGCCGAGCATCCGCCGGTTGTCCGGTAGAACCTCGGCGGTGAACCGGGTGATGCCGTTGTCGTGGGCCGCGGCGGCCAGGTACTCGAGGAGCAGGGTGCCGATCCCCCGACCCTGGTTGGCGTCGTCGATGACGAAGGCCACCTCCGCGTCCGGGCCCGCACCCTGCCGTTCGTAGCGGGCCACGGCGATGATGTCGTCACCGTGGAGCGCGACCAAGGCGAAGCGGTCGCGGTAGTCGACCTCGGTGAACCGCCGCGACTCCTCCGGGGTGAGGGTGGCTTTGGGGGAGAAGAAGCGGTAGTAGCGGGTCTCTGGCGACAGCCGCTCGAAGAAGGCCAGGTGCGCGGCGGCGTCATCCGGGCGGATCGGACGGACGTGGACCGTGCCACCGTCCGCGAGCACCGCGTCGAACTCCCATTCCGCCGGGTAGCGGACGGGTTCTTCCCGGGCATCTGCCATCCGCCCTGTCTAGCGCCCCAACGCCGCTGCCGGCCCCTCATCACACCGAACTGTTCATCGCAGCGCGGAGCGGGACCGCGCAGCGATGAACAGAACAGGATTGGCAGCACGAAAGGGCGTCAGCTGTCGTCGCTGGCGGGGGTCACCTTCGTCCGGTTGGCCAGGTCGATGATCCGGATCGGCTCGCTCGGGCGCTCGTGGCGGTCACCGACGCTCTTCACGCTCACGTCCACCCCGGCTGCTTCCGCCCGCAGGGCGCCCACCGTGCAGCGCTCACGGACCCGCACCGAGAACGGGTCGTACTGGAAGATCCGCATGGCGTTGAGGTGCGTGATCTGGTCCACCTCGTCGTCCGGTACCCCGGTGAGGCTCTTCGCCAGCGCCTCGGGCGAGTGCGGCCAGGTGGAGTCCGAGTGGGGGTAGTCGCACTCCCAGGTGATCATGTCGAGGTTGAGGTGATGACGGTTTTCGACCCCGAACGCGTCGTCGATGAAGCAGGTGACGATGCGTTGCTTGAACAGCTCACTAGGCAGCATCCCGAGGTCGTGGCCGGTCCAGAGCCGGTGGTGCTGGTACACGTAGTCGAGCCGCTCGAGGAAGTAGGGGATCCACCCGATGCCTCCTTCCGACAGGGCGAAGCGCAGACGCGGGAACTCCTGGAGCACCCGGGACCAGACGAGGTCCGCCGCGGCCTGCACGATGTTCATCGGCTGCAGGGTGATCATCACGTTGATGGGAGCCTCGATGGAGGTGATCACGAGCTGCGAGGAGGACCCGATGTGCAGGCACACCACGGTCTCGGTCTCCTCACAGGCAGCCCAGAACGGGTCCCAGTGGGGGTTGTGGAACGACGGGTACCCGAGCTTCTCCGGGTTCTCGGAGAAGGTCACCGCGTGGCAGCCCTTGGCGGCCACCCGCCGCACCTCCTCGGCGGCGAGCGCAGGGTCCCACAGCACCGGCAGGGCGAGGGGGATGAACCGGCCGGGGAACGCGCCGCACCAGTCCTCGATGTGCCAGTCGTTGTAGGCCCGCAGCATGGCCAGGCCCACGTCCTTGTCCTCGGAGCGGGCGAACAGCTGGCCGCAGAACTGGGGGAAGGAGGGGAAGCACATCGAGCCGAGTACGCCGTTGGCGTTCATGTCGTCGACCCGCTTGCGGACGTCGTAGCACCCTTCGCGCATCTCGGAGAACGCGGTGGGCTCGATCCCGTACTCTTCCGGTGGCCGGCCCGACACCGCGTTCAAGCCGATGTTGGGCAGCTCCTGACCCTCGTAGAGCCAGACGTCGGAGCCGTCCTCCTTGGTGATGACCCGGGGAGCGAGTGCCTCGTAGCGCTTCGGTAGGCGGCCTGCGAACAGGTCTGGCGGCTCAACCACGTGGTCGTCCACGCTCACCAGGATCAGGTCCTCCACATGCATCGTGGGTCCTCCTCGCTCGTCAGCCGTCGAGACCGAAGATCCGCACCGCGTTGCCGCAGATGATCTGGTGCTTCTCCTCCGGTGGCACGCCGGCCATCGTCTCGTTGATCACCTTGCGGGAGTACGGCCAGTCGTTGCCGTGGTGCGGGTAGTCGGTGCTCCACATCATGTTCGCCACTCCGACCTCGTGGCGGTTCCGGATGCCGTAGTCGTCGCGAACGAAGCTCGCGCTCATGTTCTCGAACCAGTAGCTCGACGGGGGCCGGGCGATCGGGAGGTCCGCCCAGGAGCGGTTGCGCCAGTACCTGTCGTCCATGGCCTCGAGGAAGTGCGGCAGCCATCCCACCCCGATCTCGATCATCGCCACGTGCAGGCCGGGGAACCGCTCGAACACCCCGGTGAAGATGAGCTGGCCGATGGTGGACGGCACGCTCGAGAAGACCCCCGAGAGGCTCGCGGCCGCCTTCGCGCCTGCTCGGCCCGTGCCCTCGCCGTAGAGCTGGCGCCCCCCTGACCTGGCCGCCGCCTGCCGAGCCCGCAGGCGCGCCGCCCGGCTGATCATGAGGATGTGGATGCACACCGGCATCTCCGCCTCCACGGCCGCTGCCCAGAACCGGTCGTCGGCCTCCGAGATGCTCTCGCCACCGGCCGGCCAGCAGGAGATCACCACCGTCTTCGCGCCCCGCGCCTTGGCCTTGTGCAGGTACTCCACCGCGGTGTCGATCCCCAGCGAGGGGATCTGGTACGCGCCGACCAGCCGGGCCGGATCGGGCGCGCAGAACTCGTCGAAGAGGAAGTTGTTGTACGCGTCCACGCCGGCCAGCACGAACGCGTCGTCCTCGTCACCGAGGAAGTGACCGATGGTGCGCTGCGGGGGGAAGAGGATCTCGACGTCGACCCCGTCGCGGGTCATGTCCTCGAGTCGCGCTGCGCCGTCGTAGCAGCCAAGGCGGGCCTCGTCGTAGGTGACCCCGGTCCAGCGGAACTGGTCGAGGGGCATGCCGGGAGTGGCGGTGAGTCCGATCGGGTCCGGGGTCGTGGCCCCGGCAAAGAGCCAGGCGTCACCGCCGTCCGCATCCTTCACGAGCTTGGGCGCCTTGTCCTGGTAGGCGTCGGCCAACCAGTTCTTCCAGATGTCCGGCGGCTCCAGGATGTGGGCGTCGGCGGAGACGATCGAGTGCTGGCCCATGCGCGGAACCTCCCCGGTTGCTGACGCCCATGTCAGCAAAGCCTGACACGAGCGTCAACTCTGGGCGTCACTCTTGCGTCAGCCCGGCATCGCCAAGCCACCATCCACGCAGAGCACCTGACCGGTGACCAGCTCCGCATCGTCAGAGGCGAAGAACACCGCCGTGCCGGTGAGGTCCTCGGGCTGCAGCTCCCGCTTCATGGCCGTCATCATCGTGACGAACGGCAGGAACTCCTCGGGCACGATGCGGCGGGTGGCCTCGGTCATGGTGACCCCCGGGGCGATGCAGTTGACGGTCACCCCGTAGGGGCCGAGCTGGGCGGCGAGGAACTTCGTCAGCCCGATGACCCCCCATTTCGTCTGGCTGTAGGTGAACGCCCCCACCTCCTGGAACTCACCCATCTCGGGCATCAGGTAGAGGTAGGCCGCTGACGAGGACTGGTTGATGATGCGGCCCTTGCCCTTCTCCACCATCACCGGCGCCGCGGCTCGGGCCATCAGCCATGCGCCGTGGAGGTTCACCCGGAACACCCGCTGGAGGTACTCGTAGCTGTTGTCGGCGTTGTCGATGTCGTAGTAGAGCGCGGCGTTGTTCACCAGGATGTCGACCGTGCCGAACGCGTCGAAGGTGGCGTCGACGCACGCGCGGGCCGAGGCTTCGTCGGCGATGTCGGTGGGGACGAAGACCGCGTCGCCCTCGCCTGCCAGCGATGCCATCGCCGAGCGACCGCGCTCCTCGTTGATCTCGGCCACCACCACCTTGGCGCCCTCGGCGAGGAACCGGTGCGCGTACGCCAGGCCGATCCCCTGCCCGGCCCCGGTGATGATGGCGACTCGCCCGTCGAGACGTCCGGCCATGTCGGTGCGCTCCTCAGGCTCGGTGGATGAGGTTCATGCGAGAGGTCAGCACCGGCTCACCGGCCTCGTCGCGGTACACGTCCTCGACGACCAGGAACGTCATGGTGCGCCCCTTGCTCTCCTTCGAGTAGCAGTCGACCACCCTGCCCTCGCTGGTCAGCACGTCGCCCACCTGGATGGGCTTGTGGTATTCGAACTCCTGCTCGCCGTGGAGCACCATGCCCCCCTCGGCCATCAGCGTGCCGATGACCTCCATCATCGGATTGATCCCGCCCGTGGGGTCCGGCGGCTGGTCCTCCGGGAACCGGCCCCAGTACTGCAGGGCGGAGAAGGCGTAGGTCGGGGGTGCGGGGACATGCTCGAAGCCCGCCGCTCGCGCCGCCTCCAGGCTCTGGTAGACGGGGCTGTCGTTCTTCACCGCGTCGGCGAACTTGGCGACCGGTCCCCGCTCGACCACGACCTTCGCGGCCCCGGTCGGCCGGCCGATCACCTCTGACAGCTCACTCATCGCGTGGGGTCCTCCGTGGTGGTGCGGCGCCCGCGGGGTGACGCTAAGGTCTCGCCGAACGTGACGCCGACGTCAGGTTTTCTCGGCATTCAACCACACCACGATGGGGGACGCGAATGGGACTGGTCGACGGGAAGGTGGCGATCGTGACCGGCGCCGGTCGGGGGGTCGGCCGCGGGGAGGCTCTGGAGCTCGCCGCCCAAGGGGCCAAGGTGGTCGTCAACGACTTCGGCGGCTCCTCCAAGGGCGAGGGCGGCGACCAGGGCCCCGCCGACGAGGTGGTCGACATCATCCGCCAGCGAGGGGGCGAAGCGGTCGCCAACTACGGCGACGTGAGCGACTGGTCCGACGCCGAAGCCCTCGTGCAGCAAGCCGTGGACACCTTCGGGGGCCTCGACATCCTGGTCAACAACGCGGGCATCCTGCGCGACGTCTCGATCACCAAGATGACCGAGCAGGACTGGGACGCGGTGATCCGGGTCCACCTGAAGGGCACGTTCGCCATGACCCACTTCGCCTGCCTCTACTGGCAGAACGAGTCGAAGGCCGGTCGCCCGCGCCGGGCGTCGATCATCAACACCGTCTCGTCCGCCGGGCTGCAGGGCAACCCCGGTCAGGCCAACTACGGCGCGGCCAAGGCCGGCATCGCCGCGCTCACGACCATCACCGCCCTGGAGGGCAAGCGCTACGGCGTGCGGGCCAACGCCATCGCCCCCGGCGGCGCCACCCGCATGGTGCACGAGGCCATGCCCCAGATCCCCATCGTGGAGGCCGACCAGGTCGGCCCCGACGACGAGTTCCAGCGGCTGAACCCCGGGAACTCCGCGCCGATGGTGGTGTGGCTGGCCGCTGACGAGTCCCAGCACATCTCGGGACAGGTCTTTCGCGCCGTGGGCGACGAGATCACCCACTACGTGGGCTGGACCCTCGGCCGCTCCGTGAAGGCGGGCAAGGAGCCTCAGAAGTGGGACCCAGCCAAGATCGGCGACGCCGTGGCCTCCGGCATCTTCGGCTACCGGCCCGGCGGCCTCGCCATGGGCGGAGGCTGAGCCCGACCTCCACGCTGGCGCGCCAGCACGGGCTCCGGTAGGACGGTGCGCATGGCCGACTACGAGACGCTGATCTACGAGGTGCGAGACGGTGTCGGTTGGGTGACGCTCAACCGGCCGGAGGTCCACAACGCCTTCAACGTGCAGATGCAGAAGGAGCTGCGCGACCTCTGGCGATCGATGCGCCACGACGACGACGTGCGGGTCGCGGTGCTGACCGGTGCGGGCGACAAGGCGTTCTGCACCGGGATCGACCGCACCGAGACCATGGGCACCCCCGAACGCCAGGGCGCACAGCCCGACGGCGAGGCCAAGACCGTCGGATCGGGATCCACCCCGTTCCACTTCGACGATCCCGGCGACTACGTCGGCCCCAAGAGCAACGACCTGTGGAAGCCGGTGATCGCCGCGGTGAACGGCATGGCCTGCGGCGGCGCGTTCTACATGCTCGGCGAGGTGGAGTTCATCATCGCCGCGGAGCACGCCACGTTCTTCGACCCCCACGTCACCTACGGCATGACCGCGGCGTTCGAGCCGATCCACATGCTGCAGAAGATGCCGTTCCACGAGATCATGCGGGTCTCCCTGCTAGGGAATCACGAACGGATGTCCGCCCAGCGGGCCCACCAGATCGGTCTGGTCTCCGAGGTCGTGCCCGGGTCCGAGCTGCGCGACGCCGCCGCCTGGTGTGCGAACGCCATCGCCTCCGCGCCACCGCTGGCCATCGAGGGTACGGTGCGGGCCATCTGGTCCGGGCTGGAGCACTCCCGCAGCCAGGCGCTCGGTCTCGGATACGCCTACGTCGGTCTCGGCACCAACGCGGAGTCGCTCCGCCAGGGCCAGGAGCTGTTCGCGTCGGGGAAGCGGATCGAGTGGCGGCTGCGCTGACCTGCCCCTCAGGCCGAGGGGTGGAAGAACCCCCGGTGCGCGATCCGGGCCAGCGTGGCGGCCAGCTCGTCGTCGCCGAAGGGCAGGTCGCGGGAGGTCAGGAAGTACGTCGACCGCTCGATCATCGCCAGCAAGGCCGCGCCGGCCAGCTCGACGTCCGCATCGTCACCGCGCTCGTCGCGCAACCGGGCCACCAGCGACCCGGTGATCCGGCTGAAGGTCTTCGCGCCGAGCCGGGCGAGGTCACGACTCGAGACCTGGTCCTCCATCCAGGCCCGGATCACCACACCGTACCGGCGGTAGGTGGCGATGAACGCCGACACCCATTCCCGCAGGACATCGACCCCTTCCTCGCCGGGTGGCACGGGACCGAGCGACGAGGCCAACTCGGTCATCTCGTCCGCGCACTGCACGGCCAGAGCGCGGAAGAGGTCTTCCTTGTTGGAGAAGTACAGGTAGAACGTGCCGTGGGAGACGTCAGCCACCCGCACCACGTCGTCCACCCGGGCGGCGTGGTAGCCCTTCTCGGCCAGCACCTCCATGCCCGCGGCGAGCAGGGCGGCCATCGTGCGCCGACCCTGGCTGCGCAGCTCCCGGCCCGCGAGGGGCGAGGCGGGGGGATCGCCACGCCGGCCACGTGCGCTCGTGGTACCCGATCTGCGGCTTCCCGCCACGGCCACCTCCTGCAACGACGCCCGGTGGGATGCTCGGGCCCGTCGTAGACGAGGCGGCCGAACGATTCGGCGATCGTACCGCCTACGTCACCGCAGGCGGTGAGCCCGTCAGCTACACCGGGTTCCGCCAGCGCACCCTTCAAGCCGCGTGGTGGCTGCGGGAGCAGGGGGTGCGTGCCGGCGACGTGGTGGCGCTCGTGCTGCCGGCGACGGTCGAGTACCTGGCGCTCTACGTGGGCGCGGCCCGCCTCGGGGCCGTGACCGCCGGGGTGAACTGGCGGCTGACCCCTCACGAGCACGCGGTGCTGCTCGAGCTCGTCGAGCCGGCCCTCACCGTACGCCCCGGCGACGTGCCCGACCTGAGCGCCGGCTCCCCACCGCGGTCCTCACCCGCTGTGCCAGCCGATGGGGGCCCCGTGGCCATCGTCTTCACCTCCGGCACCACCGGCCGACCCAAAGCCGCGGTGTTCGGTACCCGCCAGCTCGAAGCAATCACCGCCATCGACACCGGTGGCCGGTGGGGCGGGGGTGGTGCTCAGCTGGCCGGCACGTCGTTCGCTTCGCTCGGCCCGATGACCAAGCTGCCGGGCAACCTCATGCGAGGCGGCACCACCTACCTGATCGACCGCTGGCGGGCCCGCCTGGCCCTCGAGCTCACCGAGCACCACCGCCTCACGACCGTGGCCGGCATCCCCACTCAGGTCGCCCTCATGCTCGCCGATCCGGACTTCGAGGGCTTCGACCTGTCGTCGGTGCGGGCCATCGTGATGGGCGGCGGCCCGGCCCCGCCGGCGCTGGTGCGCGAAGCGCGGGCCCGCTTCAGGGCCCCGGTGGCCATCCGCTACTCCTGCACCGAGGCCGGCATCGGACTCGGCACCGCCTTCGACGCCCCCGCCGAGGATGCCGAGCTCAGCGTCGGCCGGCCGCATCCCGGCGTCGAGCTGGCGATCCTGGGTGACGACCTGCGACCCGTGGGCCCGGGCGAGATCGGCGAGGTCTGCCTGCGATCGCCGGCCTCGATGAGCAGCTACTGGCACGATCCGGAGGCCACCGCGGCGGCGTTCACCCCGGACGGGTTCGTCCGCACCGGCGACCTCGGCTGGGTCGACGACCAGGGCCGCCTCCGCCTGGCCGGCCGGCGCAAGGAGATGTACGTGCGCGGGGGCTACAACGTCTATCCCGTCGAAGTGGAGGCCGTACTGGCCGAGCACCCGGCGGTGGCCGAGGTGGCCATCGTGGCCCGCCCCGACCGGGTCATGGGCGAGATCGGGGTTGCGGCCGTCGTAACCCGGGGCGGGTCACCCCCGCCGACGCTCGACGAGCTGCGGGTCTTCGCCCGCAACCGGCTGGCCCACCACAAGCTGCCCGAGCGGCTTGTGCTGCTCGACGCGCTGCCACTCACCCCCGCGGAGAAGGTCGACCGGCGGGCACTCGCCGATCTCGTCGCCCGGCTGGAGGGCGGCGCGGACGATGAGCGCTAGCTCGCCTTCCAGGCCCAGCCCAGGAACGGGCTCGTCGTCGCCTTGACCGGGATGCCACCGGGGATCGTCGCGCCCGCCATCCCGTAAACGTTGTTGGCGAACACCACCGCCGAGCGGTTGCGCACCACGAACACGAAGTTGAGGTTCTCGGCCATGCGCTGCTGGATGACCTTCCACTGAGCGATCCGCTCCTCCTGGGAGCTGGTCCGCTGGATCGCGTCGAGCGCGGCCTGGATCTGCGGATCGGCCATCCGGGTGAAGTTCAGCGCCAGCTGCCCGAGGGGCTTGACGGTCTCGGTGGAGATGAACACCGAGTCGATCGGCGGCTCGCCGAAGGTGATGAAGCCGGTCGCTTCGAAGTTGCCCGTCAGCGCGTTGACGATCAGCGTCGCCTGGTCGACCAGGTTCAGCTCGATCTGCACCCCGAACGCCGCGGCCTGAGCCTGCGCCGCTTCACCGATCGTCTTGAACTGGGCCGTGCCGGGGAGGGTGAGCTTGAACGACAGCGGCCGCCCGGTCTTCTGCTTGTACTGGTCGTGCAACTCCTGCGCCTTGGCCGGGTCGTAGGTGGGATACGAGGTCTGGGCGTAGTAGGGCGAGCTGGGGCTGAAGAGGCTGTCCGATGGTGGGAAGAGACCGTGGTACTGGGTCTGCGAGATGTTCCTGGTGTCGAGGCCGGTCACCACGATCTGGCGGGCGAGCGGATCGTCGAAGGGCGGCTTCGCGGTGTTGAGGCCCACGAACTGGGTCTGGTCCTCGGCGTTGGCGTTCGACAGCAGCTGGACCCGTCCGGCCTCCGCCTTCTCCAGGAACTCCTGGATCGGGTCCGGCTCGAAGGTGTTGAACGCGTCCACCGATCCCGACTCGAGCGCCGCCCCCCGGGCCGTCGGATCGGCCAGGATGCTGAACTCGATGCCGTCGAGGTACGGGAGCTGGGTGCCTGCCTCGTCCTTCTGCCAGTAGTTGGGGTTGCGGGTCACGGTCAGCTTGCTGTCCTGCAACCAGTTCTGGAACACGAATGGGCCGGTGCCGATCGGCTGCTGGGCGGGTGCGGCGGAGTTGATCTGTGCCGGTGCGGCCATCACCCCGGCCTGGGTGGTGAGCGAGTTGGGGAAGGTGGACCAGGGCCGCTTGGTGTTCACCCGCACGGTCAGGTCGTCGACCACCTCCACCGTCGAGAGGAACCCGCTGATCGCCGCGCCGAGCAGGACCGACGACGCCGCCCGCTCGAGGTTCAGGCGTACCGCGTCGGCGTCGAACTTCTCGCCGTTGTGGAACACGATGCCGGGCCGCAGGGTGATGGTCCACACCGTGAAGTCGGCGTTGGGCTCGATCGACTCCGCGAGGTTGGGCCTCGGGTTGCCGTCGGCGTCGAGCTCCGCCAGGCGGTCGAAGATCGCCCGGCTCACGATGGTGCCGGCCCCTGCCCACTGGCTGTTGGCCGGGTCCCAGCCGGTGGAGGTCTCCGCATCGAGGCCGAACTTCAACGTCCCACCCGTCTGCGGCGGGGTGGGCGGCGTCTTGGTCAACGCCGTCTCGGGGATCGTGCGGTCGGAGGTGGAGCCCTCCGATCCACCACCGCCACAGGCGGCGGCGAGCACCGTGACGGCCAGGACTGCTGCGATGGCGGAGCGACGCGCACGCGTCGTGGTCGAGCTCACCGGGTCGGTTCCCCCCTCGGTCCGGACGTGGATGCCGAAGGCTAGGACGGTGGCGGGGACGGGACAAGAGCACGCCGCTGGGCGAGCACCGCCAGGCAGCGGTCGCTGCCGACGAGCACCAGGGCCACGGCCAGGAGGGAGGGGGCGATGGCCCGCTCGCCCGCCCGCGCCGCGATCACCCCGACGGCGGCGGACACCACCGCCGCCCCCACCACCGCCGAGCCGAACTGCAGGCCCATGAGGCGCCGGGCCCGGGCGGGCCCGAGCCGGCTCGGGGTCAGCGCCACCAGAGCGGGAAACACGCCGGCCAGGGAACCGCCGAGCAGCACCAGCCCAGCGGAGGCCACCGCGCCGCCGGCGAGCAGCAGCGCGGCCGCCAGCGGGACGGCCACCATCGACACCACGAGCACTCGCCCGGGAGGGGCCCGGTGCCCGGCCAGGCCCGCGCCGAGCCGGCCGGCGGTGAGCGCGGCCCAGAACCCGGTCACGCTCAACGCCGCCGGGCCGTCGGCCATGCCGCCCGCCGCCAGCGCGGTGAACGCCCAGGTGCCCGCCGCGATCTCGAGCCCGTTGTAGGCGAAGAAGGTGACGAGCCCGGCGACGACGGTCAGGGCGAGGCGTCGGGTCATCGGCGGGTCCAGCTCGCTCGGGCCGGTGTGCGGGCCAGCTTCGGTGCCGCCCGCGATCACCGGCACCACCGCGCTGACCGGGACCTCGACCCAGGTGCCGCGGGTGACGGCGAACCCCAGCGCCCCGCCCAGCCACCAGGCGCCCATGGCGACGTAGACCACCCGCCAGGACCAGCCCAGCTCGAGCACCCCGGTGACCAGCACCGGCCCGGCGGTGGCGCCGAGGCCGAAGCCGCCGTGCATCATCTGCAGCAACCGGGGGGAGTGGTGGACGGCGACGTAGGCGTTGAGCTCCGCATCGATGCCGGCGGCGGCCACGCCCTGCACCGCGCTGGCGACGAGTGCCAGGGCCCACACCGGGGTGGCGGCGAAGAGGAGCAGCGCGGCCGCGCCGAGCGAGGCGCTGGTGGCCAGAAGCACGCCGGTGGGAATCCGTTCGGCGACCCGGCCGTGGGCCATCGCGGCGAGCAGGTAGCCGGCGGTGAACAGCGCCAGCACGGGGCCGAGGGCGGCCAGCGGCTGGGCGAACGATTCCCGCATCGACGGCCAGACCACCCCGAGGGCCCCGCCCGGCAGTCCCAGGGCCACGTAGGCGCCCACCCCCAGGACCGCGACCCGCCGCCGAGTCGCGGCTCGCGCCGTGCTCACCGCACCCTCACCGGCCCGGCACGTTCAGAGCTCGGGCGATGCCGGGTCGTGGGCGGCACCGGGCAACGGCTCCCGCAGGGGCACGACCATGCTCGAGAAGTCCGCCACCGCGATCACCCGGTCCTCCCCGTCGACCACCCGGCACTCCACGACGATGAGCTGCCGCCCGGCCCGCACCACGTGAGCCCGGGCGTAGACCATGTCCCCCGTGGGGCGCCCCAGGTACCGCACGTGCAGGTCGGCGGTGACGAGGGTGTTCACACCGGGAACGAAAGCGCTCTCACGGGCTGCGGCAGTGGCCGCAGCGACGTCGATCAGGGTGGCGATGGCCCCCCCGTGGAGGTTGCCGCTGGCTCCGTAGGCTTCGGGCCGCACGGGCATCGAGACCACCACCGTGCCGTCAGGCTGATCCCCTTCCACGTAGTCGATGCCGAGCAGCGCGTGCAGCGGGGTGGCGCGGAACGACTCGTACAGCCGCGCCATGAGCTCCGGGTCGTCGCGGTAGGACACGGTCGCTACACCAGCTCGGCCGAGAGCTGGCGCTCCATCTCGGTGACCACCTCCCGCCAGTCGGCCACCAGCCCGATGTCGGCGAACCCGAAGATCGGCGCCTGGCGGTCGAGATTCACGGCCACGATGGTCCCGGCGCTGCGCACCCCGACGGTGTGGTTGTACTTCCCGCTGGTGCCGAGCGCGAGGTACAGGCGCGGCGAGATGGCGTGCCCGGTGATCCCGATCTGGCGGGCATGCGGCAGCCACCCCTGGTCGGTGACCTTGCGGGTCGCGGCCAGCTCGGCGCCGAGAAGCTTCATCAGACCGTCGAGCCTGCCGTACTCGGAGGGATCGACCCCCTGGCCGACGCCGATCACCATCTCGGCGACGGCGAGCGCGTCGATGTCGTCCTCCCGGCGACGGCTGGTGACGGTGACCCGGCCGCGGGGCTGGACCTCGATGGTCCGCGCCGGCACGTCACGCCCGGCCCGGGGTACCGACAACCCGAGCACCCCGGGCCTCACGGTGGCCATCTGCACCGGGGAGGAGGCGGTGATGGCCGCCACCAGGCTCCCACCAAACGCCGGCTTCCACGCCACGAGCCGTCCGCCCTCGACGGCCAGGCCCACCGCGTCGCCGGTGAGGCCGGCACCGAGCCGGGCCGCGACCCGCGACGCCACCTCCCGGCCCCAGGCGGTGGAGCCGGTGAGGATGGCCCAGGGCTCGGTCTCTCGTGCCCAGGCCACCGTGGCCGGGGCCACGTCCTCCTCCGCTGCCGCGCCCCGGATGGTCACCACCTCGTCGGCGCCCCAACTCGCCACCAGCCGCCGATCCACCGGTTCGAGCGCCACCGCCACCACCCGGCCCCCGATCGGCGCGCCCAGGCGGGCCGCCCCACCCAGCAGCTCCCGCACCAGGCGCTCGCGGCGTGGCTCCAGCACCACGGCGACGATCGGACCGTCACCCCCCGGCTCCGGCACCACCTCGTCGCGCTCGGCGGAGAAGGTGCCGGGCTCGAGCGCCCCCCGGTCGCGCAGGTGCGCGAGCAGGGTCGCGACCTGCTCGGCGACCTCCCCCTCCAGCACGATGCCGGCCCGGTCCACCTGCTCGACCCGGGTCTCACCGACCCGTGTCGGGCTACCCGCCTGCCCCCAGGGCCCCGCTCCCAGCTCGCGGGCCCGGAGCCGGCGGATCCGGGCGGGGTCGACGGTGGCCCACACCGCCGGGTCCTTGATCTTGCACGGGTCGATGAGCCGCTCCGCGGCGCTGAGCACCGCGGGGAGCGCCACGGTGGCTTCCACCCATTCGTCGTCGAGCTCGAGGCCCACCTCGGCCGACCGCCGGTCGGCGGCGATCGCCAGGCGCTTCACGCCCGTGGCGAACGGGAGGTCGAGCAGCTCCGCGACCTGCGGGCCGACCTGGCCGGTGTCGGCGTCCACGGAGCTGCGCCCCACGAGCACCAGGTCGTAGGGACCGGTCAGCTCCAGGGTCGCGGCCAAGGCCCGGGCGGTGGCCAGGGTGTCGGAGCCCGCGAAGGCCGGATCCGAGACCAGGATGCCCTCGTCGGCGCCGTAGGCGATGGCCTCCCGCAGCACGTCCTCCGCCGACGGCGGGCCCAGGGTGATCACCGTGCAGGTCCCGCCGGTCTGGGCCGCCACCAGCACGCCCTCGGCGACGGCTCGGCGGCAGTAGGCGCTCATCTCCAGGGGCAGCCCCTCGCGCCGGAGCCGCCCGTCCGGGCCGAGCTCCATGGACTCGAACTCGGGGATCTGCTTCACGAGCGCGGCCACGCGCATCCGGGGAGTATCGCAGATCGACAGGAACATGACAGCAACGTCAGGTTCTGCGAGGCTGTGCCCCGTGAGCGATCATGGGCGCCTCCGCATCTTGGCCACCGCGCCTCTCCGGGGCGAGGGCATCGACACCCTCGAGCACCTCGGCACCCTGATCGCCGACCCCTGGATCACCGGGCCCGACGCACCGCTGCGCATCTACGGCGAAGAGCAGCTCGCGGCCCGCATCATCGAGACCGGCGCCGATGTGATCATCTGCGAGGCCGACACCTGCCGGGGTCCCGTGCTCGACCTGCCGCTCCGGGCCATCTGCTCCACCCGGGGCGACCCCACCAACGTCGACGTCGCCGGCGCCACCGCCAAGGGGATCCCCGTGCTGCATGCCCCGGGCCGCAACGCCGACGCCGTGGCCGAGCTCACCGTCGCGCTGCTCCTGGCCGTCACCCGCCACCTGCTGCCCGCTGACCGCGACGTGCGCGAGGGTCAGGTCTTCCGCGACGGCACCATCCCCTACCAGCGCTTCCGGGCCTGGCAGCTCGCCGGGCGGACCGCCGGCATCGTGGGCCTGGGTGCAGTGGGGCGCGCCGCCCGCTGGCGGTTCGAAGGCCTCGGGATGCGGGTGATCTCGTTCGACCCGTACCGCGAGGAGGCCACGCACCGCTCCCTCGAGGAGCTGCTGGCAGAGGCCGACGTGGTCTCCATCCACGCCGCGCCGACCCCCGAGACGCTCGGCATGATGAGCGCCGAGCGGTTCGCCCGCATGAAGCCAGGAGCCGTGTACCTCAACACCGCCCGGGCGGGCCTGCACGACCTCGCGGCGCTGACCTCGGCCCTCGAGAGCGGCCACCTCGCGGGAGCGGGCCTCGACCACTTCGAAGGCGAGGTGCTCCCCACCGACCACCCCCTGGTGGACATGGCCAACGTGGTGCTCACCCCCCACATCGGCGGCGCCACCTACGACACCGAGGCCAACCACACCAGGATGATCGCGGACGACCTGGCCCGCCTGGTCGCCGGCCAGCGCCCGCTGCACTGCGCCAACCCGGAGGTGCTCCCGTGAACGCCGAGCTGAACCGTGACCCCACAGCAGACGCGGTACGGGCCGAGGTTCTCGCCGTGGCCAAGGCGTTCCACGAGAAGGGGCTGGTTGTCGGCACCGCGGGCAACGTCTCGGGCCGGATGCCCGGCGGTGCGACGGTGTGCATGACCCCGTCGTCGATGTCCTACGACACCATGACCCTCGACGACCTGGTCGTCGTGGATCTCGACGGCAACAAGCTCGAAGGGGGTGGCAGCCCCACGAGCGAGAAGTCCCTCCACCTCGAGTGCTACAAGCGCTATCCGGAGGTGGGCGGGGTCATCCACTCCCACGCGCCGTACGCGTCGATGTTCGCACTGGTGCGCGAACCGATCCCCGCCGCCATCGAAGAGGTGGTCACCTACATCGGTGGCGACGTGCCGATCTGCGACTACCGGATGACCGGCACCGACGAGCTGGGGGCCGAGGTGGCCTCGCACCTGGCCGACCGCTCGGCCGCGTTGATGGCCAACCACGGGTTGGTGTGCATCGGCAAGTCGCCGAGTGACGCATTGCACGCCTCCCTGGTGGTGGAGCGCACGGCGCAGATCGTCTGGGGGGCCCGTGCGCTGGGCACGGTGGTCCCGATCCCCGAGAAGTCGACCGCCGACTTCGCGAACGTCTACCAGTTCGTGCGCAGCAGCCTCTGGCCGTCGTAGCCTCGGCAGCGATGGCCATCTCTCGCGATCGGCTGGTCGAGGTCACGAGCTACGACTCGATCGAGGAGGCGGAAGCCGCCGCCGCCTTCCTGGCCGACGATGCGATCACCGCCACGGTGGTCGACGACGGCTTCACGGCCCAGCTCGTGGTCCCGGCGCCCGATCTGAGCCGAGCCCGGGTGCTGCTCGGCCTACCACCGGCCGCGCCGGCAGCAGGCCCGCCAGCTCCGCCGACCGTTGACGGCGCCGACGATCCCTGGGACGCGCCGCTGCCCGCGTCGTCGCTGTGGCGCCGGCCGCCGTGGATGCGCGCCGTGGTCGTGCTCGTGGTGGCCGGCATGCTGGTGCCGGCGGTGCTCAGCCTGGTGAGCTTCCTCACCCGCTGACGGCGTCTCCCAGCGACGGCGCTCGGAGGGGCCCCTCCGGGTGGGATCACACCAGGATGCGCTCGTCGGGGGCTCGTACCCCGATGACCGCCAGCGTCCGGCCGAGCCCGAGGAACAGCCCGCAGCAGATCGTGAGATCGGCCAGCTCGTCGTCCGCGAACGCGGCCCGCAGCCGGGCCCAGAACCCGTCGTCCATCGCCTGGTGGTCGAGGGCGAAGCGCTGGGCGAACTCGGCCGCCAGCCGCTCCCGCTCGGTGAGCGCCGTGCTCTGCCGCCAGTTGGCCACCTCGGCGTAGAACCCCTCGTCGACGCCGGCGGCCTCGCCGTCGCGGGCCCGCGTACCCTGGCAGACCGCGCAATCGTTGATCAGCGCGATGGTCCACCGCGCGGCCTCGCGCTCGCGGACCGGCAGCGTGCTGTTCCCGTACACCGCTTCCGAGAAGGCGCCCATCCCGACCGCCATGTCGGTGCGCAGCAGCGCCCAGTCCACGTGCTCGCCGAAGCCCCGCTCGGGGAAGGAGATCCGTGCCATGACAGCCAGGCTACGGCACCGCCGCCGGGCCCGCCGGGCCCGCCGAGTGCGCCCGGTTCGCCGGTCGGCGCAGGGCGCCCCGGTCAGCGCAGGGCGCCCGGCTCGTCCAGCCAGCGGTTGAGCGCCCGGGTGCGAGCGTTGCGCAACGTGAAGCACTGCACCACCGCGGTGCGCACCCGGTGCTGGACGTGGGCGGAGGTGACCACCTTGCGGAGCAGGTAGTCGGCCGCGTCGCCGTGGTCCTCCTCGGCGTAGGCATGCACCCGGAAGTTCTCCACCTCGAGGCCGTAGTGGTCGCGCATGCCCTCGTACATCAACTTCGCGTAGCCGGTGGACGCCGCGAAGCGCTCACCCGCCCAGCCGAAGGCGGCCAGCCCCTCCTCGTACGAGCGGCGCATGTAGTAGAGGCTGCCGAGCACCAGGCCGATCGTCTCAGGCATGGGCACGAAGCTGACCAGCTCCTCGTCAGGGATCCCCAGCATCCTGGCCCACTCCACCTTCATGTCGACGTGGTTGCGGTCGCCGGTGAAGCCGGTCTCGTCCGACAGGTTCTGCAGCCAGTGGTGGAAGTGCTCGCTGGACTCCATGTCGAGGGCGTCGAAGTCCGGTGCGTTGGCGACCAGGGAGCCGAACTCGGACGTGTACCAGACCCCGAGGTAGTAGTACTCCTTGCAGAGGCGGCGGAGGTACGGCAGCGACAGGGTGCCGTCCGCCACGTGCTCCCACACCCGGTTGCGCTCGGTGCAGATCTCGGCCTGGATCTTCTCGAGCTCGTTCATGAACTCGTCCACGGGAAGCGCCTCAGCCGTGGTGCCCTTGCGGATGTCCTTGAACTCGCGGGTCTCGGTCATGGGAAGGGACCTCCTGGAGCGCCCGAGGAGCGTCCCCGGCGCAGTGTTAGACTTTTATGACACGAACGTCAGGTTCGTGGCAAGCTTCGCTGGCCGAGGGGTCGAGCGGGCTCGAGGGCCCGGCGTCCCGACCCTGGGGGGAGCCTCAGATGCACGTCGACCTGGTCAAGCTGGCAGGGAGCAGGGGTCGCCTGGTCGAGACGGTCACCGTCGACCCGGTCACCGCCGAGGTCATCCGGGACTACATGGAGACGGTGTGCTTCGAGATGGCCACCTACGTCTCGCGCACCGCCACCACGCCGATCCTCAACCAGAGCAACGAGCGCAACGCGACCATCCTCGACGCCCAGGGTCGGCTCGCCGCCCTGTCGGTCGGCATTCCCCAGTTCATGCTGACCTCGACGCTGCCGGTGCGCTTCGCGCTGGAGTTCCTGGGCCCCGAGGAGTTCCGCGAAGGCGACGTCTTCGTCGCCAACGACCCCTACCACGGCGGAGGCCACCTACCCGACTACAACGTCTTCGCGCCCGTGTTCACAGCCGACCCGTCCGCGCCCGGGGGCCGGCGGATGGTGCTCATCGCCAGCATCCAGTGCCACCACGGCGACACCGGCGGTGCGGTCCCCGGCGGCTACAACGTGACGGCCAACGACCTGTGGGGCGAGGGCGTCCGCTGGCCGGTGCTCAAGGTGGTCGACCAGGGTCGGGAGCGGCGCGACGTGCTCTACGCGCTGGCGGCCAACAACCGCCTGCCCGACTACCTCGGCGACATCCGGGCCCAGATCGGCGCGGCCCAGCTCGCCACCGCCCGCCTCGGCGAGCTGCTCGACCGGTGGGGGGCGCCGACGGTGGAGCAGTCGGTCGACTACATGATCGACTACGCAGCGAAGCGCTTCCGGGAGGAGGTGCGGGCCTGGCCGGACGGCATCTACGAGGCCGACACCTACGTCGACCACGACCCGCTCGGCCATCCCGACGTGCACCTGCACGTCAAGGTCACGGTGTCGGGCGAGCGGCTCACGATCGACTTCACCGGCTCCGACGATCGCCAGCAGCTGCAGGCCTGGTCGACCTTCGGCAACACCCGGGGATACACGGTCGGCCAGATCGCCGCCATGATGGACCCGGAGATCCCGAAGAACGAAGGGTTCTTCGACTCGATCGAGCTCGTCGTGCCCCAGGGCTGCGTGCTCAACCCGCACCCGGGGAAGCCGGTGAGCGCGGGCACGCACCACCCGGGTGCCGAGGTCGGTGAGGTCATTGCACTGGCGATGCAGCACGTCCTGCCGGACAAGGCCGTGCCCCAGGTCTACAAGACCGGCATCCCCACGGTCATCACCGGCATCGATCCGCGCACCGGCCAGCCCTTCACCGACCACTCGGCCGAGGTGTACGCGGGCTGGTGCAACGCCGCCAAGGGCATGGACGCCTGGGGCTGCCAGGCCGCCGCCTTCGGCAACCTCTGGAAGGCGACGGCGGAGATCAACGAGAGCCTCTACCCGCACATCCAGTGGGGTCGCGACTACCGCACCGACTCGGGAGGACCGGGCCAGTGGCGGGGGCTGTGCGGCAGCCACTACGTGAAGGAGGTGCGGGTCGACGCCAAGGTCTACACGTACGTGGTGGGCATGAAGTACCCGATGCCGGGGATCGCGGGCGGCAAGCCCGGAGCGCCCAACAAGCTCACGATCCGCTGGGGCAGCGACGACCCCTTCGTGGTCGAGCACACCGCCGAGTGGGTGCCGATGAGCGCGGGGCAGAAGATCAACTACGACTACGGCGGGGGTGGCGGCTGGGGGGATCCGCTCGAGCGCGACCCGCAGGCGGTGCTCGACGACGTGCTGGACGAGTACGTCTCGGTGGAGGGAGCCGCCCGGGACTACGGCGTGGTGCTGCGGGGCTCACTGGCGGAGCTCACCCTCGAGGTCGACGAGACCGCCACCGCCGAGCTGCGGGCCGCCCGGCGGGTCGAGGTGTCCGGCGAGCCCGGTGACGGCATCTTCGGTGGCACCGAGTGGGAGGGGTGATGGGCTACCGGGTCGGCATCGACGTCGGCGGCACGTTCACCGACCTGATCTGCGTCACCCCCGACGGGCAGGTCGTGCTCGACAAGACACCGACCACGCTCGACGACCAGTCGATCGGGGTGATGGACGGGCTCGGCCAGCTCGCGGGGCGGTTCGGGGTGGGACTGGAGGAGCTGTGCGAGCAGCTCGACATCCTCGTGCACGGCACAACCACCGCGGACAACAGCATGATCGAGATGAACGGCGCGCCGGTGGGCCTGCTGGTGACGGAGGGGCACCGTGACGAGATCGAGATGCGCCGGGTCCACAAGGAGCAGATCTGGGACCCCTCGTATCCCCCGCCCCCACCCATCGCCCGCCGCCGGGCCCGCATCCCCGTTCCCCAGCGCCACGCCTACGACGGCGAGGAGCTGCTCCCCCTCGACGAGGACGCGGTCCGGGTCGGCGTGCGGCGTCTGGCGAAGCTCGGGTGCAGCTCGATCGCGGTCATGTACCTGTTCTCGTTCGTGAACCCCGAACACGAGCTGCGCACTCGGGAGATCATCCGGGAGGAGTTCCCCGGTGCCGAGCACATCTCGCTCTCGCACGAGGTGATGGCCCGTGGCCCGGAGTTCGAGCGGGTGTCGACGACGTTGGTCAACGCGTACGTGGCGCCGCGCATCGCCCGCTACGTCACCAACCTCTCCGAGAAGCTGCGCCGGGCGGGCTATCGCGGCCAGCTCCTGATCATGCAATCCACCGGCGGGGTGATGCCCCCGGAGTACGTGGCCCGGCGAGCGGTGAGCCTGCTCGGCTCCGGCCCCACGGGCGGCGTGATGGGCGCCACCGTCGCCGCCCGCGCCGCCGACGCGCCGGACTTCGTGGCCGTGGACATGGGTGGCACCAGCTTCGACCTGTGCCTGGTGCGCGACTGCAGGCCACAGATCAAGACCGACTGGAACTGGCGGTACCGCTACTACATCGGCATGCCGATGGTCGACGTCCAGTCGGTCGGTGCCGGCGGAGGCTCCATCGCCCGAGTCAGGCAGGGGGCGCTCCTGGTGGGGCCGGAGTCGGCGGGATCGAACCCCGGCCCGGTGTGCTACGGCCGCGGCGGCGAACGGCCGACCGTTACCGACGCGGACGCGGTGCTCGGCTACCTCCCCGTCGAGGGATTCGCTGCCGGGCGCATGACGCTCGACGTGGACGCGGCCCGCTCGGCCATCGCCCGGGACGTCGGTGAGCCGCTGCGGCTCGACGTCACCGCCGCGGCATGGGGCATCGAGCGGATCGTCAACGCCAACATGGCCAACGCCACTCGCAAGGTGCTCGCCGGCTACGGGGCCGATCCGCGCCAGCTGGCGATGATCGCCTACGGTGGGAACGGTCCGGTGCACGCCTGGGCCATCGCCGCCGAGCTCGGCATCGGCCGAGTGATCGTGCCCAAGACCGCGCCCGCCTTCTCGGCCCTGGGGGTCCTGGTCGCCGACTACGTGGTCGACGTGATGCGCTCCTACGTCGTGCCCCTGTCGCAGGTCGACCTCGAACGCTTGCGGGCGCTCATGCGTGACGTCGACGAGGAGGTCACCAAGGAGCTCGAACCTGCCGGCCTGGCGCCCGCGGCGATCCACGCCGACCTCTACGTGCAGATGGCCTATGCGGGCCAGAACTTCGACATGAGCGTGCCGGTGCCCGAGGGCACCGAGCTCGGCGAGGCGGGCCTGCTCGATCTCGCGGAGCGCTTCCACGACCTGCACGAGGCCGACCGGGGCTTCGCCTTCCGGAACCAGCAGCCGCTGGTGCGCGGCGTGCGGTTGACCGCCCGGGGCTACACCCCCAAGCCCGACCACCTGGGTGAGGCGGGCACCGTGACCGACCCCTCCCGGGCGGTGCTGGGTAGCCGCGCCGCCTTCTTCGGCGACGGCTTCGTCGACACGCCGGTCTTCGACGGCGGCGCGCTCGGGGTGGGTGCGGAGATCGCCGGGCCGGCCCTGGTGCAGGAGCCCTTCACGGTGGTGGTGGTCCCACCCGGCTCCACCTGCCGGCTCGCGCCGCATCTCGGCTACGAGCTGACCGTCACCTGAGCTCGGCCGGCATGCCCGTGTTCTTCACCGACGCCGAGTACGCGGCCGTCGCAGCCGCCTGCGAGCGGCTGCTCCCGGCCGACCCCGAGCTGGGGGCGCCCGGGGCCACCCGGGCCGGTGTGGCCGACTACATCGACCAGTTGCTGGGTGCGTTCGCCTTCGACCCGCCCCGGATCTGGGCCGGCGGGCCGTTCTCCGGGCGCTGGGGTGGCGAGGCCCGGTTCGGGGCGTTCCTGGAGCTGTCCCCCCTGGAGGAGCTGGCCTGGCGCACCCGCATCGAAGGCTCCCGGGGCCTCCCCGAGCGGGAGATCAACGGCCCGGTCGTCGGCCTGCAGGAGCGCTACCGGGCCGGCCTGCGAGCACTCGGCGCCGACTTCGCCGCCTGTGATGGGCCCGAGCAGGATGCCCGGCTCGACGCGGTGCCCGAGTTCAAGGCGCTGCTGTACGAGCACGCGTGCGAGGGCCTGTACGGCGATCCGGTCTACGGCGGCAACCGCGACCAGGTGGGATGGCGGTTCATCGGCTTCCCCGGCGACGCCCAGCCCCGCGGCTACACCGACGCCGAGGTCTACCGACCGTGACCCGACCTCTCCCTCTCCCCCGAACTGTTCACCGATCCGCCGACCAGGACCGCGCCACGATGAACAGTTCCGGGGGTGGGGGCCGGGGCGGAGGGGCTGGCGACCGATGACCGTCGATGCGCGGGTGGTGATCGTCGGTTCCGGGCCCGGTGGGGCCACCTTCGCCGAGGCCATCACCCGGTTCGGCTGGGACTGCATCATGCTCGAGAAGGGCCGCAACCACCTCCTCGAGCGGGAGCCGCCGTACGCGCCCAAGACCGTGTTCTCCAACGACGAGATCAAGTTCGTCCACCGCCACGTCCTGGGACCGGACCCACTCCTCGAGCCACGTACCTACCGGCGAGACGAGGACGACGGTGAGCGCCTGCTGGTCGGGGACGTCAACAACCTGCCGAGCACGGTCGGAGGAGGTGGGGTCCACGCCGACAGCAAGCTGCCGAGGTTCCGGGAGGAGGACTTTCGGCTGCGCACCACCTACGGCCCCGTGGAGGGGGCCGCGGTGGAGGACTGGCCCATCAGCTACGACGACCTCGAGCCCTACTACGCCGAGGTGGAGCGCTCGATCGGGGTCGCGGGCGACCACACCGCGAACCCCTTCGCCTCCTGGCGCTCTGGCCCGTACCCGATGCCCCCGGGCCCCGACATGTACGGCGCCACTCTCTCGACTGCCGCCGCCGAGCGCCTCGGCCTGCACCCCTACCCCGCCCCCACCGGCGCCAACAGCGTCCCGTACGACGGGCGGCCGGCCTGCAACAACTGCGGGTTCTGCGGGCTCTACGGCTGTCCCATCCACGCCAAGGGTGACCCGATCGCCATGCTTCGCCGGGCGTTGCAGACCGGACGGTGTCAGCTCCGCCCGGAGTGCGTGGTGACCGACATCCTCGTGGATCGCCGGCGGCGGCGAGCCACCGGTCTGCGGTACCTCGACGCGGCAGGCGACAGCCACACGATCACCGCCGAGTTCGTGGTGCTGGCCGGCGGCGCGTTCGAAACCCCGCGCCTGCTGCTCCACAACGGGCTCGCCAACTCCTCTGGGCTGGTCGGGCGTCACCTGATGTACCACGTGCAGACCCTCAGCGTGGGCGGCTTCCCGTTCCGTCTTCACGGGCATCGGGGGCGCTCGGTGACCCACCTGCACGACGACCATCTGGTGCCCGATCGCGAGGCCCGTCGGGCGGCGAGGGAAGCCGGCCTGCCGTGGATCCGGGGCGGAATCGTGGAGCACGGTGCCGCAGCCGGGCCCGTGCTCGAGGCCAAGACCTACCAGCCCGGCCCGGGCCACAACCCGTCGATGTACCACTCCGACCTGCGGGACCGTCTGTGGGTGTTCACGATGCAAGGTGAGGACCTCCCCCAACCGACCAACCGGGTGGACCTCGATCCCGCGATCCGCGACGTGTGGGGACGCCCGGCCGGCCGGGCCACCTACCGTCCCCACCGCCACGAGGTGGTGGCCTCGGCACACATCGCCCCGATCCTCGAGCGGGTGCTGCTCGGGGCGGGCGCCGAATGGTCGTTCAGCACCACGTCGCCGCCTCTCGGACCGATCACCGCACTCGACCGCCAGAACCCGCTCGGGCTGGCCCCGGCCTCCAAGCACGTGATGGGCACCTGCCGCATGGGGGACGACCCCACGACGAGCGTGGTGGACGCGCAGAGCCGGTTCCACGACATCGAGAACTTGCTGTGCGCCGACTCGGCGGTGTTCGTCACCTCGACAGGCTACGGCCCCACCCTCACCCTGGCTGCGCTGGCCTTGCGGGCCGCGTGCCTGCTGACCGGCAACCCGCTGCCGCGGACGAACCGCCCGGCGGGTTGAGCGTCGCGCTCGGGTCGACGCAGGACGCCGAGTGCCACCGCGAGCACGGCACCGCTCGATCCCGGCAGCCTCAGCTCGACGCTGCGGCCGCGGCGCCGAGCGCGGCGGCCGCGGTGCGAGCAGCCGCGCCGGTGGCCGTGGCGAGCTGGCGGCCCAGGCGCACGAGGCTTACCAGGCGGCGCGGCTCGCGCCCGATCAGCCCGGCGACCCGGCCGAGGTCCGCGGAACCGTCGGGGCGGAGCAATCCCAGGATCGCCTCGTCCACGCTGGGGTCGAGTGCCTGGTCGCTGATCCCCCGGCATGCCGACCATCCCACCCCGCGGGCCGAGCACACCTCGGCCACGCCCGTGGTGTCCATGTCCAGGCGGTGACCCCCGCCGACGCAGCCCCGCCAGCGCGGCCGCGCCCTTGACGAGCTGATCGAGACCACCGAGCTGCCCGGTGTGGACGGGCGACCCGCGCCGGCGCCGTAGGCGGAGCCGGCGTACCAGTGGCCGCAGCTCGGGTGGCATGGGTGCGAGCACCCCGATCGGCGCGGGATCGAAGGTCACGGCGCTGCCGCTTCGCCCCGGACGGGGCCCGGCCCCGCAGCATCGGTGAGCACCCCCGTAGTCTGGCGGCCATGGCCAGCGATGTCCCCCGCGAAGTGACCATCAAAGTCCGCGAGAACGGCCCCTACAAGGTCACCGGGCCGATCCGTCTGGTCGATCGTGACGGCACCGAGATACCGCTCGAAGGTGACGACGTCGCCCTGTGCCGGTGCGGCGGGTCAGGCACCAAGCCCTTCTGCGACCGCTCCCACCGAACCATCGGGTTCACCGCAGACTGACGACCGACACAGGGTCGAAGATCGCACGGCTACGAGCGCGGCAACCCGAGCAGGCGCTCGGCGATGATCGTGCGCTGGATCTCGGAGGTTCCCCCCGCGATCGACGCGGCCTTGCTCCACAGCCACTGGCGAGACCACTCCCCCTCGAGGGGCGACGCGTCGCCCACCACGTCGAGCGCGGTCTGCGAGAGGTGCTGGGTCATGTCGCTCCAGGCCAGCTTGATCCAGCTCGACTCGGCTCCGGGCTCGATCCCCCGACCCAGCCGGGACAGCGTCCGCCAGTTGTGCAGGCGAAGCACCCGCAGCTCGACGAAGACCTGGGCGAGCGCGTCGGCGACCTCCACCGAGTCGAGCCGGCCGTCGGCCGCGGCCTGCCGGTAGAGCCGGTCGAGGTACACCTCGTGCACGACCTGCTCCTTGAACGGGAAGTTGGTGCCCCGCTCGTGGGCCAGCGTGGTGTTGGCGACCGCCCAGCCGGCGTTCAGCGTGCCCACGAGCTGCTCCTGGGGGACGAACACCCGGTCGAGGAACACCTCGTTGAACTCGGTCTCGCCGGTGATCTGCCGCAGAGGGCGGATGTCGATCCCCTCGGCGGTCATGTCCACCACCAGGTACGAGATGCCCCGGTGCCTGGGAGCGCCGGGGTCGGTGCGGGCCAGGCAGATGCCCCAGCGGGCGAACTGCGCGTAGGAGGTCCACACCTTCTGGCCAGTGAGCAGCCACCCTCCGTCGACCGGCTCGGCGCGGGTGGACAGCGCGGCCAGGTCCGATCCGGCGTCCGGCTCGGAGAACAGCTGGCACCAGATCTCGCTGGCGTCGAGGATCGCCGGCAGCCAGCGGCGCTTCTGGGCCTCCGTGCCGTGGGCCAGCAAGGTGGGGCCGGCCAGGTTGATCCCGACCCGGTTGACCGGCTGCGGCGCGCCGGCCCGGGCGTACTCCATGTTGAACAGCGCCACCTCGACGGGCGTGGCGTCCCGGCCGCCGTACTCGGCCGGCCACCAGATGCCCACCCACCGGTCGGCGGCCATCCTGGCCTGCCAGGCGCGCCCCCAGTCGAGCTCCTTCTCCGGCGAGGCGAACGGCGCGGGCAGCTCCAGGTTCGCCGCCAGCCACGCTCGCACCTCGGCCGCGAACGCGGCTTCCTGGGAGGTGAACGCCAGATCCATCTACAGGTCCCAGAAGCGCTCGCGGCCGGCACGGACGAAGCGCTGGTGCAGGTCGCGCTCGTCGCTCTCGGTGAAGGGCCGGTAGCGCTCCTCGCCCCGCTCCCGCCGGTAGAGCTGGTCGGTGCCGACCCGATCGAGTCGGAACTTCTCGTGCACCAGGGTGCGCTTGACGACCTTGTTGGTGCCGGTGGTGGGCAGCTCCGCCGCCACGCGCAGGTAGCGGGGGCGCCATTTGGGGCCGATGTCGTCGAGCGAGTCCAGCCACCGGGCGAAGGCCGCGCCGTCGAAGGACCGGCCTTCTCGCAGGACCACCGCAGCCATGACCTGGTCGCCCGCCTGCTCGTCCGGCACGCCGTAGACGCTGGCGAGCACGACATCGGGATGGCGGCCGAGCGCGGCCTCGATGGGCCCGGCCGGGAAGTTCTCCCCGTCGACCCGGATCCAGTCCGCGTTGCGACCGGCGAAGTAGACGTTGCGGTCCTCGTCCATGTAGCCGAGATCCCCGCTCCAGTACCAGCCCCGGCGGGTGGTGGCGGCGGTGGCCTCGTCGTTGTTGTAGTAGCCCTCGAACGGTCCTGCGCCCGCGGTGTTCACGATCTCACCCACGCAGTCGCTTGCGTTGACCAGCCGGCCGTGCTGGTCGAAGCGAGCAGGAGCCAGCTCGTTGCCGTCCTCGTCGACGATCTTGATGTGCGGTGGCGCGATCCCCATCGCGCCGGGCTTCACGGGGCCGTCCCGGTCGAGGGAGATACCCCCTTCGGTGGCCCCGAACGCGTCGATGACCTCGGCCACCCCGAACCGGCGGCGGAACGCCTCGACGACCTCCGGTGATCCTTCGTTGCCGAAGGCGATGCGCAAGGGGTTGTCGGCATCGTCGGGCTTCTCGGGAGTGGCGACGAGGTAGGCGAGCGGTTTGCCGGTGTAGTTGAAGTAGGTGGCCCGGTAGCGGCGCACGTCGGCGAGCCACCCCGAGGCCGTGAACCTCCGGGCCAGCCCGACCGCGCACCCGTACACGAGCGAAGGCATCCAGCCCACCATGACCGCGTTGGAGTGGAACAGGGGCATGCTCACGTAGCCCACGTCATCCGGCCCCAGCCCGAGCAGCAGGCCGAGGCGGGTCCCGGTGACCAGCAGCCGCCGCTGGCTGCAGATCACCGCCTTGGGAGCGGCCGAGGTGCCGGAGGTGAAGATCAGCGCCCAGGTCGTGGAGGGATCCGGTTCGAACCCGTCGTCGTCGCCCACCGCACCGTCGAGCACGCGCTCCAGGTCGCTGCCCAGCGCCGGGTGGGGGTCGTCCCGGCGGCGCCAGCGGGACGAGACGAGGATCTGCTCAGGCCCGAACGGCAGCTCCTCCACGATCGGTTCCAGCCGGTGCAGGTGCGTGGGCTCCGTGATCAGCAGGCCGATGTCGGTGTGGACGATGTCGCGCCGCAGGTGCTCGCCCTGGCGGGTGTGGTTGAGCCCGACCACCGCCGCGCCCGTGAAGGCGGCGCCACCGAAAGCGAACAGGTAGTCAGGGGTGTTGTCGAGCAGCACCCCGACGTGGGGTGGCCGCCCGTCGGGCAACCGCTGGCGGAACAGGGCCGCCCAGCGCAGCGACTCCTCCACGTACTGCCGGTGGGTCCAGACCTGCTCACCGAAGAGGACCGCGGGGCGGGACGCGATCGCCGGATCATCCTGGTTGCGGCGGAGCAACGCGGCCGCGTTGCCCGCGGGTGGCACGGCCTGGCCGGGCTCGGGGACCGATCGGGAGGCGGAGGCCGGCACGAACACCCATTGTATGACACCGTTGTCAGGTCCTCCGGGGCGGTTCCTGACACCCTTGTCACGTTCCTTTAGCCTCGTGCACCGTGCCGACCCGCAAGAAGGCCACCACCCGTCCATCGGACACCGACCCGGCCGGCAACGGCGAGCGCCCGCCCGCACCCGGGCGCGCCGGCGCGCCCGCCCGCCGACGCGAGCTGCGCGCCCGTGGCCAGCGCACCATGCGAAAGCTCCTCGACGCCGGCATCCAGGTCTTCGCCAAGCGGGGCTACCACGCGGCACGCGTCGACGACATCGTGAAAGCCGCCCACACCAGCCACGGCACCTTCTATCTCTACTTCTCGAACAAGGAGGACCTGTTCCAGGCGTTGGTGGCCGACGTGGCGGACGAGCTCGCCACCCTGCGGAGATCGCTCGGCCCAGTGACGCCCGACGAGAAGGGGCTGGCGGAGCTGGAAGCCTGGCTCGATCGCTTCGCCTCGCTCTACGAGCACTACGGCCCCATCATCCGGACCTGGACCGAGGCGGAGGTCGGTGGCAGCGACGTCGGCCGCCTGGGAACCGACGTGGTGGGGGAGCTGGCCAGCGCGCTGATCGATGCCTCCGGCGGACCCACCGACGTCGATCCCGCCATCGCCGCCATGGGCCTGGTGGCCATGGTCGAGCGGTTGAACTACTTCGTGCTCTCGGGGCAGGTCGCGGCCACCCGCGACCAGATGGTGACTACCCTCGCCGGCGTCGTCCATCGAGCACTCTTCGCCCGCTGACCTCCTCGACGATCGAGCCGGGCAGGCCAGCACCGGGGAGGATTGCTGACACGGGCGTCAGATTCGCCGGCTACGCTGTGGCAGGCACGGGGAAGCATCGCTCGGCTGGGGGAGGTCGCCGATGTCCAAGCGGATCGCCACGCTGGTTGCGCTTCTCGCGCTCGTCGCGGCGGCGTGCGGCAACGCCGAGACCGATTCGTCCAGGAACGGAGGCGGCGACGCACCCACTGGCACCGCCAGCCCGTCCGACCCGACCAGGAAGGTACCGGTCGACCAGCCCGGGGTCACCGACACCGAGATCCGGGTCGGGGGCGTGGCGTCGGTCAGCAACCCGCTCGGTGGCAACTACGGGGACGCGTTCGACGGCGTCCGGGCCTACTTCGAGATGGTCAACTCCCGGGGCGGCATCTACGGGCGGCAGCTCAAGCTCGTCGCCGAGCGTGACGACCAGGTGGCCAACAACCAGCAGCAGGTGCAGGCTCTCATCTCGCAGGACAAGGTCTTCGCCATCCTCCCGGTGGCCACGCTGCTGTTCACCGGGGCCGACGTCGCCGCCACTTCGGGCACCCCGACCTTCGGGTGGACCATCAACCCCGAGTGGGCCGGCCCTCCCAACCTCTTCGGTGACCGCGGTGGGGAGCTGTGCTTCAACTGCCCGGCACCGATGGTGCCCTGGCTGGCCAAGGACACGGGGGCGACGAAGATCGGGGTGCTCGCCTACAACGTCCCTCAGTCCAAGGAGTGTGCGGAAGGCATCATCGCGTCGTTCCGGAGGTGGCCGACCGCCGAGGTGGCCTTCCAGGACCTGGCGCTGAGCTACGGGGTCACCGACTTCAGCGTGCAGGTGAGCAAGATGAAGCAGGCCGGGGTCCAGTTCGTCACCACCTGTATGGACCTCAACGGGGTGACGAACCTCGCCCGGGAGATCGACAAGCAACAGCTCGACGCCGTGCAGTACATGCCGAACGCGTACAACGCCGACCTGGCGAGGCAGTTCGCCGACATCCTCGACGGCTCGCTGGTGCTGACCTGGTTCGTCCCCTTCGAGGTCCAGGACCAGCCTGAGGGCATGCGGAACTACTTCGAGTGGATCGACAAGACCGGGGGGGCGCGAAGCGAGCTCTCGATGTCGGGCTGGCTCGCTGCCGACCTCTTCTACCGCGGCCTGGTGGCGGCCGGTCCCGAGTTCACCCAGAAGAAGGTCGTCGACGCCATCAACTCCTTCGAGCACTGGACCGCCGACGGGGCCATCCCAGGAGTGGACTGGACGATCGCGCACGACCAGCGCTCACCCGTGTCCTGTGGCGCGATCTCCAAGATCAGCAACGGCGGCTTCGTCCCCCAGTACGGCGAGCCAGGCCGGCCCTTCATCTGCTTCGACGTGGAGGCCGACCAACTGCCCGACCAGCCCGAGCGCAAGGCCGGCGAGAAGGGCTAGGCGCGGCCTCGCCGCCGAGCCCGGGGAGCACCGATGTCCGAGCTCCTGGCCTACGTGATCCGAGGGATCCCGGTCGGGTGCGTGTTTGCCCTGATGGCGACGGGCATCGTGCTCACCTACAAGACCTCCGGGGTGTTCAACCTGGCCTTCGGCGCCCAGGCCTTCGTCTCCGCCGCCGTCTACTACGACCTGGTGATCAACCGGGGCTGGCCCTCGCTCGCTGCGCTCGCCGTCGCGGTGGCGGTGATCGGGCCGGGGCTGGGCCTGCTGCTCGATCGCCTCCTCTATCGCCACCTCCGCTCCGCGGGCACGCTGCCCAAGCTGGTGGTCTCGCTCGGCCTGCTGGTGGCGATCCCGCAGATCGTCAAGCTGTGGTTCGGCTCGGGATCGGCGTTCAACCCACCCGGTGCCATCCGCTCCAGCTACGTCCTGCGCTTCGGCGACTACAGCCTCGACACCAACCAACTCGCCACCATCGCCATCACCGCGGCGGCGGCCGGCGGGCTGACGCTGCTGTTCCGGGCCACGAACCTCGGCCTGCGCATGCGGGCCGTCGTCGAGAGCGCCCGCATGGCCGAGCTCAACGGCGTCAACGCGGAGCGGGTCAGCAGCGTCTCGTGGATGCTCTCCAGCTTCTTCGCCGGCCTGGCCGGGGTGCTGCTCGCTCCCCTCTTCGCACAGATCAGCGAGGTCCACTTCTTCACCCTCCTCGTCGCCGCGCTGGCCGCGGCCGCCTTCGGGCGGCTGTCGAGCATCCCGCTGACCCTGCTCGGCGGGCTGCTGCTCGGCGTGCTGCAGGCGATGCTCGCGGGCTACCTGCCCTCCGACAGCGTCCTGGCCCAGGGCCTGCGACCATCGCTGCCGTTCCTCGCGCTGTTCCTTCTGCTGCTGTTCTGGCCGGGCCTGCGCCAACCCCGGGAGGTCACCGACCCTCTGGGTGGCGTCGATCCTCCGCCGCCCGCGCCACCGGCGGCGATCCGCGACCGGACCCTCACCCTGGCGACCAGGGGCGTCGCGGTGGTCTTCGTCGTCGGGTCCAGCGTCCTCGCCCTGACGGCCTTCGATGCCTTCTGGCTCTCGGTGGTCACAAAGGGGGTGATCCTCGGCGCGATCTTCCTCTCCTTCGTGATCCTCACCGGGATCACCGGCCAGATCTCCCTCTGCCAAGCCACCTTCGCCGCGGTCGGGGCGTTCACCGTGGCCCGGTTGGTGGCGGAGACCGGGGTGAGCGTGCTGGTCGCGCTGTTCGCCGGGGCGGCCGTGGCGGCGCTGGTCGGGGCGTTGATCGCGCTCCCCGCGCTCCGCCTCGGTGGGATCTACCTGGCGCTGGCCACGCTCGCCTTCGCGTTGATGTTCGAGTACGTGGTGCGCCCGCTGGACTGGGTGAGCGGGGGGTTCCGCCCACCCCGGGTGCCACGGCCCCGGATCGGCGCCGTGGACTTCTCGAGCGACAGGGCCTTCTTCGTGCTGGCGTTGGCGGTGCTCGCCCTCGCCGCCCTCCTCGTGTTCGCGTGGAAGCGCGGCGCGACCGGCCGGATGCTCGACGCGGTACGAGGCAGCGAGATCGCCGCCTCCTCCGTGGGGATCAATCCCTTCGCCCGCAAGGTGCTCGCCTTCTCGCTGTCGGCCGGCATCGCGGGCTTCGGTGGAGGCCTGCTGGCCTCGTTCGAGGGCCGGGTCAACTACGACGCGAACTTCACGTACTTCTTCGGTCTGGTGTGGGTGGTGCTGGTGGTGACCCTCGGTTCGCGATCCATCCAAGCGGCCATCACCGCGGGGGTGGCGTTCATGGTCTTCCCCCGCCTGCTGGAGCTGGCCGGCGTCTCACAGTCCTTCTCCCAGGGCATCGCCTTCATCCTCTTCGGCCTTGGTGCGGTCACCTACGCGAAGCATCCTGAGGGCATCGTCGAAGCCCGGACCCGCGCCTCGTTGGAGTGGACGATGCGGAAGCTGGCGCGCCGCGGCGAGAGCGCTGCTGGCCGCCCACCCCACCAGGAAGACGCCGTACCGGCGGTGGGTGTGGGAGCAGGGCGATGACCGCGGCCGCGCCCCCCTTGCTCGACGCCCGGGGCATCACCAAACGCTTCGCGGGCATCCAAGCCCTCGACCGGATCGACCTGGTGGTGGAGCCGGGCGAGATGGTGGGGCTCATCGGGCCGAACGGCGCCGGCAAGACCACTCTGTTCAACTGCCTGTACGGCCTGCTCCGGCCCGACGCCGGGCGGGTGTACTTCGCCGGGCAGGACGTCACCGGCCTCCCCACCCACCGGCGGGCACGGCTCGGCATCGCCCGCACCTTCCAGCGGATGGAGCTGTTCACCGGGATGTCCGTGCTCGATCACCTGATCGTGGCCGCGCAGCCAGCCACCAGCCGGTTGAGCGTCCTCACCGACCTCATGACCCGGGGACGCCCACCGGCGGAGGTGCACGACCGGGCGGTGGAGATCCTGGCGATGCTCGGCTTGCAGACCGTGGCCGATCGACCGATCGAGGCCCTCACCCTCGGCCAGGGCCGGCTGGTCGAGCTCGGGCGCGCGCTCATGACCGAGCCCCGCCTGCTGTTCCTGGACGAACCGTCGTCGGGGCTCGACCGGCTGGAGACCGCGGAGGTGGCGGCCGTGCTCGTGCGGGCTCGGCGGGAGCGGGGCGTGACCTTCGTGCTGGTCGAGCACGATCTCAACCTGGTGCGAGACGTGACCGAGCGGCTCCACGTCCTTGACTACGGCACCGTCATCGCCTCCGGCCCGACCCGGGAGGTGCTCGACGACCCCGTCGTTCGAGAGGCGTACCTGGGGACCCCGGTGTGAACGGGCCCCTCCTCGAGCTCGACCGGGTCGAGGCCGCGTACGGTCCGTTCCGCGCCCTGTTCGGGGTCTCGTTCACCGTCCAGCCCGGCGAGGCCGTGGCGCTGCTCGGCAGCAACGGGGCCGGCAAGACCACGGTGGCCCGGGTCTGCTCGGGCCTGCTGCACCCGTCGGCGGGCACGATCCGCTTCGAGGGCGAGGACGTGTCGAGCTCGAAGGCCTTCAAGCTCGCTCGGCGCGGCATCAGCCACGCGCCGGAGGGCCGGTCGGTGTTCGCGTCCCTCACCGTCGAGGAGAACCTGGAGCTGGCCTTCCACCAAGCGTTCGGCCGGCGGGGCGCACGGGCCGCGGTGGAAGAGGCGTACGAGCTGTTCCCCCGGCTCGGGGAGCGGGCCGCACAGCACGCGGGGTCGCTGTCGGGGGGCGAGCAACGGATGCTCGCCCTCGCCCGGGTGCTCGTGAACCCGCCCAGGCTGCTCATCGTCGACGAGCTGTCACTGGGACTCGCCCCGATCATCGTGAACGAGGTGTACCAGCAGCTCGCTCGCCTGAAGGGCAAGGGCATCACCCTGCTCGTCGTCGAGCAGCACGTGGAGCACGCGCTGGCCCTCGCCGACCGGGTGGTGGTGCTCTCCCGCGGCGAGGTCTCCTACCAGGGCCCGGTGATCCCCATCGAGGAGCTGGCCCCGTTCTTCCTGCCCCGGCAGCGAGAAGCGGCGGAGGACCAGGTCGGGCCGGAGCGCGGCGATGGTCGCTGAGGTTCCCGCCCACCCCCCACGGTTCAACCATGTGGCCATGAGCGTGCCGCCCACCCTGCTCGACGCGGACGGCTGCGCGGCGATCTGCGACTTCTACGGGGAGGTCTTCGGGTGGCAGGAGCTGCCGACCATGACCGAGCACAGAGTCCGGTTGGTCCTGATGGCACACCGCTACGACCAGTTCGTCTTCCTGATCGCGCAGGACGAGCCGATGCGCTGCCCGCGCCTCGACCACTGGGGGCAGGCGGTGTCGACGCTCGATGAGCTGCACCGGATCCACGAGCGGGCCCGGGCCTATCGCGCTCGGGACGAGCGGGTCGACCTCATCGACCCACAGGTCGAGGAGCACCCCGGTCTACGGCTGCACTCGTTCTACGTGGGCTACCTGTTGCCGATGATGGTCGAGACGCAGTTCTTCGAGTGGCAGGTCTGAACCGAGCCGGTCCCCTCAGCTCGCCGCCCGTTCCACATCGGCCGCCTCGTCGACCCGCACGGCATCCACCGCGGTGTCGCTGCCCGGGGCCGCGACCTCGGCTTCCGCCGGCCGCATGCGGGCGGGTGGCACGCCGGCGCGGTAGCGCTCGTGGATGACGGTGAGGAAGCGGTACACGGCCCGCAGCACCCGGCGGGTGCGGATGGAGCCGAACACGTCGAACGCGTGCTGCGCGCCGTGCAACTCGAGGTAGAAGGTCGGGGCCTCCGAGACCTCACCCAGGAGCTTCGCGAACGCCCGCGCGTCCTCCACGGGAGCCAACGTGTCGTTGTCGCCGTGGATGATGAAGAACGGGGGCGCGCCGGGGTGCACCCGGTCGAGTGGTGATGCCTTGGCGAACGCCTCCGGCTCGTCCGCCAGGAAGCGCTTCATCACCATGGGCTCGAGGAACCAGCTCACGAA
Organism: Rhabdothermincola sediminis; assembly: GCF_014805525.1. Lineage (NCBI taxonomy): Bacteria > Bacillati > Actinomycetota > Acidimicrobiia > Acidimicrobiales > Iamiaceae > Rhabdothermincola > Rhabdothermincola sediminis. Next base: position 52,987 of record NZ_JACFSZ010000002.1, read on the forward strand.
CTCCGGGGGCATCGTGCCGTTGCGGTTGGTGAAGTCGTACACCCCGTAGAAGGGGACGGCGGCCTGGATCGAGGTGTCCGCGTCCTCGATTCCCTCCTGGTACTCAGGGTCGCCGGCGGTGAGCGCCAGCATGGCGGCCAGGTGGCCTCCCGCGGAGCCCCCGGTGACGGCCAGGAAGTGGGGATCCACGCCGTAGTCGTCCGCGTGCTCACGGATCCAGGCCACCGCGTGCTTGAGGTCCACGAGATGGTCGGGCCAGGTGGCGCCGGGGCTGAGCCGGTAGTTGGCGTTGAAGCCCACCCAACCGCGTGCCGCCAGGAACTTGAGCAGGGGGAGACCCTGCTCACGCTTGTCGCCGATCACCCAGGCCCCGCCGTGGATCTGCAGGATCGCGGGACGCCGCTCGTCCGGACCGGGCGGCACGGCCGGCTCGAACACGTCGAGCTTGATGGTGCGGCCCCCGACCCGCCGGTAGGGAACGTTGCGGGTACGGCGGATCTTGTGATGGTGCCCTGGTGCCGGGTCGTCCTCGCCCAGCCCGGCGAGCGCGGTCGCGGCGAGCTGAGCGGTGGCGCGGCTCTTGGTCACGATGATCCCCAGCCCGACCCAGTTGACCCCCGTCACGCCGAGGGCCAGCCACCCGGGCCATTCCTCCAGGGCGCCCAGCCGGACGAAGATCACGACCGCGACCGCCTCCCAGACGATGTGCACCCAGCCCAGCTCGATGGTGAGCCATGACGCGAAGAAGCTGGGCAGGAAGAACACCCGGTTGCGGCGCACCGGGTGGAACGCGTTCAGGGTGAAGATCGCCCCCAGGGTGGAGACCACGAGGAAGATCCACGGGACCATCTCCACCAGTGTGCCCGGTCGGGCGGCCCGGGAGCGACCGGACCGGCGAGGCCGGTGGCACACTGGGGCGGTGCAGCGACTGTCGGGGCTCGACGCCTTCTTCCTGTACATCGAGACCCCGGCGATGCACACGCATGTGGCCCTGACCGCGGTCCTGAACCCTGGAACCATGCCCGGCGGCTACTCCTTCGAGCGGATCCGGGACCACATCGCCTCCCGGGTGCACCTGGTACCGCCGTTCCGGCGCCGGGTGGTGGACGTGCCGCTGCGCCTGCACCACCCCGTCTGGGTCGACGACCCCGACTTCTCGATCGACGACCATGTCCACCGGGTGGCCCTCCCGGCACCGGGCGGGATGCCCGAGCTGGCCGAGCTCACGGGCCACCTGGCGTCGATCCCGCTGGAACGGTCCCGACCCCTGTGGGAGATGTGGGTGATCGAAGGGGTCGAAGGCGGCCGCATCGCGCTAGTGGCCAAGATCCACCATTCGACCATGGACGGGGCAGGCGGGGCAGAGCTCATGCCACTGTTCTTCGACCTCGAGCCCGATCCCCCGGCGGGCGCCGCTCCGCCCCCCTTCCAGCCCGAGCCGCCGCCGGACCGTTGGGAGCTGCTCGGCATGGCCGGCATGGAGCGCCTGCGGGGACTCGCCGGCCTACCGTCGCTCGCCCGCCGGACCGGCGAGGCGATCGGCACCATCCGGCGGGCTCGACGCGAAGCCGGCGGTCTCTCCGGAGGGACCCCGCTCACCGCTCCCCGCAGCCCGTTCAACGGCCCGATCACCGGGGAGCGGGTCGTCGCCTTCACCCGCCTTCCCCTCGGCGACGTGAAGCACGTGAAGCAGGTGCTCGGCGGCACCGTCAACGACGTGCTGCTCGCGACCTGTGCGCTTGCGGTGCGGCGGTACCTCGCCGAGCGCGGCGAGCTGCCCGACCGACCGATGGTCACCGCATGCCCCGTGTCGGTGCGCGCCGATGACGAACGGGGCCAGGCCAACAACCGCCTGTCGATCATGTTCACGCCGTTGCCCACCGACATCGCCGACCCCGTCGAGTGCCTCCGCACCACCCACGAGACGGCGCTGGCCGCCAAGCGGGAGCACGAGGCTCTCGGCAACGACACCCTCTCGGCCTGGGCGGAGGTGATCGACCCGACGGCGAGCCGGTTCGTGAGCAGCATCTACGGCGCGACCGGGTTGGCCGCACACCATCGCCCCCCGCTCAGCTTCATCCTCTCGAACATCCCCGGCCCGCCGTTCCCCGTCTACCTGGCCGGAGCGGAGATGGAACGGGCCTACCCCATGGGCCCGGTCATCGAGGGCGCCGGGTTGAACGTGACGGTCCTCAGCTACCGGGACTCGGTCGACTTCGGCTTCCTCGCCGCCAAGGCCCTGGTGCCCGACGTCGGGGATCTCGCAGCCGCCGTCCCCGATGCGTTCGGCCAGCTCCTGGCGGCGGCCCAGCGGGCCTCGGAGCGGGGCGCACCCACTCCGGCCGAGGCGACCGCACCCCGCTGACCGCCCGGTTGAAAGCCCGGATTGGAACATGTTCTACTAGGCGTTCATGGCCTTCAACGCCGCAGACATGTTCGAGCACACGGTCGACGTGGTCCCCGATCGCACGGCGCTCGTCTGCGAGGACGAGCGCCGCACGTACGCCGAGCTCGAAGTGCGGGCGAACCGCCTCGCCCATCACCTCCAGGCGAACGGCATCGCGCCCGGCGATCACGTAGGCATCTACGGGCTCAACAGCATCCAGTGGGTCGAGGGCCTGCTCGCGGTGCTCAAGGCTCGAGCCGTTCCCGTCAACATCAACTATCGCTACGTCGAGGAGGAGCTCCGCTACCTCTTCGACAACGCGGACCTCAAAGGTCTGATCTACAGCGAGGAGTTCGGCCCGCGGGTCTCGGCGGTGAAGGACCAGCTCCCGCTGCTCAAGACCCTGGTCATGATCGAGGACGGATCGGGCGCGGACCAAGGTGACCTCGAGGCCACGCCGTTCGAGCAGGCGATCGCTGCGGGCTCCCCTGAGCGCGACTTCGGGCCCCGCTCGGGTGACGACCAGATCATCATCTACACCGGTGGCACCACCGGCATGCCCAAGGGCGTGATGTGGCGCAGCGAGGACATCTTCTTCGCCCTGGCCGGCGGCACCGACCCGTTCACCCGGGAGAAGGTGCCCGACGAGTGGCACCACGCCAACAACGCCAAGGCCAGCCCGGGCCAGCTCGTCATGCTCAACACCCCGCCGCTGATGCACGGCGCGGCGTTCGTGGCCACCCTCATGCAGTTCTTCCAGGGCAACGTCAACGTCCTGGTGCCCAAGTTCGACCCGAAGCACGTGTGGCGCACGATCGACCGCCACCGGGTCAACTCCATCCTGATCGTCGGCGACGCCATGGGCCGGCCACTCATCGAGGCGCTCGACGAGATGGAGGCCGAGGGCGAAGAGCTCGACCTGTCATGCTTCCTCGCGCTCAGCTCCAGCGCCGCGGTGTTCTCGCCCGCGGTGAAGGACCGGTTCCTCGACCGCTTCCCCGACCTGGTCATCACCGACAGCATCGGGGCCACCGAGTCGGGGTTCAACGGCTTGGTGGCGGTCGGCAAGGACAACACGGCGATGAAGGGTGGCGGCCCCACGGTCAGTCCCGGCCTCGACACCGTCGTGCTCGACGAGCAGCTCAAACCGGTCGAGCCGGGGTCCGGCGTGATCGGCAAGGTCGCCCGTGGAGGCAACATCCCGCTCGGTTACTACAAGGACGAGCGCAAGACGGCCGAGACCTTCGTCATCGCCGCCGACGGTCGCCGCTATGCCATGCCGGGCGACTTCGCCACCGTCGAGGCCGACGGCACGATCACCCTCCTCGGTCGGGGCTCGGTGTGCATCAACACCGGAGGCGAGAAGGTGTTCCCGGAAGAGGTCGAGCAAGCGCTGAAGGCCCACCCCGACGTCTTCGACGCCGTCGTCGTGGGCGTGAGCGACGAGCGCTGGGGCCAGCGGGTGGCGGCGGTCGTGCAACCACGGGAGGGCCGACGGCCGACGCTCGAGGAGCTCGACGCGCACTGCCGCAACCACGTGGCGGGGTACAAGGTGCCCAGGGAGCTCCACCTGGTGGACCAGATCGTCCGCTCACCGAGCGGCAAGCCCGACTACCCGTGGGCCAAGCAGCTCGCCGAGTCGGCGAGCAGCGGAGCCTGACCAACGTAGAGCCAGCAAACCGGCGTCGAGACGCCGACAAGGGGGGAGAGAGCCGTGAAGACCTACGACAAGTTCTTCATCGGAGGCAAGTGGGTGGAGCCCGCCGGCACGGGCACCCTCGAGGTGGTCTCGCCGGCGACGCTCGAGGTCGTCGGCCGGGTGCCCGAGGCCACCGAGGCCGACATGGACCGGGCGGTGGCCGCGGCGCGCGAAGCCTTCGATCTCGGCCCCTGGCCGCGCATGAGCCCGGCCGAGCGAGCCGACATCATGGCCTCGATCTCCGCCGCGGTGATGGCGCAGATGGACGACTTCGCCACGCTCATCACCAACGAGAACGGCGCGCCCATCTCCTTCAGCCAGATGGGGCAGGTGTACGCGGCGACGGCGGTACTCGACACCTACGTCGGCCTCGCCCGCAGCTACCAGTTCGAGGAAACCCGCGCCGGCATGCTGGGGCAGGTGCTGGTCCGGCGGGAGCCGGTAGGCGTCGCGGCCGGCATCATCCCATGGAACGTGCCGCTCTTCATCACGATGCTGAAGATGGGGCCGGCACTGGCCGCAGGGGCGACCATGGTCATCAAGCCCGCGCCGGAGACCCCGCTCGACGCCTTCGCCCTGGCCGAGATCCTCGAGCAGTCCGGCCTGCCCGCCGGGGTGGTCAACATCGTGCCCGCCGGGCGCGAGGTCGGTGAGCACCTGGTGCGCCATCCGGATGTCGACAAGGTGGCCTTCACCGGCAGCACTGCAGCGGGCCGCCGGATCGGCGCCATCTGCGGCGAGCAGCTCAAGCGAGTGACCCTCGAGCTCGGGGGCAAGTCCGCGGCCATCATCTGTGACGACGCAGACCTCGACGCCACGTTGCCGACCCTCATGCCCTTCGCGCTCATGAACAACGGGCAGGCGTGCGTGGCCCAGACCCGCATTCTCGCCCCGAGGTCCCGCTACGACGAGGTGAAGGACGCCCTGGCCGAGGCGGTCGGCAACTTCAAGGTCGGCGATCCGCTCGACCCCAGCACCGAGTGCGGGCCGCTGGTAGCCGAACGCCAGCGGGACCGGGTGGAGGGCTACATCGCCAAGGGCCGCGACGAGGGCGCCACGGTGGTGGTCGGTGGCGGTCGGCCCGCCGGGTTCGATCGGGGCTGGTACGTGGAGCCGACCCTGTTCGCGGACGTGGACAACTCGATGACCATCGCCCAGGAGGAGATCTTCGGGCCGGTGCTCTCCCTCATCCCCTACGACAGCGAGGACGACGCGGTGGCCATCGCCAACGACAGCGACTACGGACTGTCCGGCTCCGTCTACACCGCCGACGTGAACCGGGGCATCGAGATCGCCAAGCGGGTGCGCACGGGCACCTACGCGGTCAACAACCTCGGCATGGACTTCGGTGCGCCCTTCGGCGGGTTCAAGGCTTCCGGTGTCGGCCGTGAGCTGGGCCCCGAGGGGCTGGAAGCCTATCTCGAGGACAAGTCGATCCTGCTCCCGGGCGGCTTCGAGCTGAGCTGACGCCGGCAGCCGGCGACACCAGCTACTCGTAGTCGCTCAGCCTGAGGCGCACCTTGTTGAGCAGGTAGACGCGCTGGCGCTGAACCTGGTCCAGATCGCTGTCGTCTTCCAGCGCGGCCATCTGGCTGACGGCGAGGATCCCCTCGTCGGTGGCCGTCTCGGTGTCGGTGACCGCACCCTCGAGCTGCTGGCGGTCACGCTCGGCCCGCTCTGCCGCTTCGTGTGCCCGGCGCTGTTCTTCGACCCGCGCCCGCTCCTGCGCCTCACGACGCTCGCGCTCCGCCCGCTCCGCCGCTTCACGCTCGCGCCTCGCGGCCTCCCGGCGGGCGGCAGCGGCCTCCTGCTCCCTGCGGCGCTCCTCTCGGAGTGCCTCCGTGTGGCGGCGCCGCTCGGCCCGCTCGGTGGCTCGGCGCTCGCTCTCGATACGCCGCCGTTCGAGCTCGGACCGTTGGGCGGCGATGTCCTCTTCGGTCCTCGGCGATGTCGGCCGCGCGGGCGCGCCGAGCAGGCCGACGCCCGCGAGGGTGGGGCGAGCAGAGCCCTTCGGATGCGTGACCCGCAGCCCCGCCACGGTGACGCACAGGCCGAGCACGGCCAACACGAGACCGCCGAGGATCGACCACCTGGCCATGAGGAGCAGCCCCACCCCCACCGAGGACCCGAAGGCGGCGAGAGCCTTCTGCTCCCTCGTCATCGTGGTGGTCCTGCGAGAGGCCCCATCGCCAAACGTTACGCCCGGCCCGGATCCCGTGCTCGGGATCGGAGAACGGCAGCAGGGAGGCGCTAGCGCTGACGACCCGGCGGGCCTTGCGCCGCTTCCGAGTCGGCCACGATGGCGGCCAGCCGCTCGGACGATGGCTGGATGAAGACCCCTTCCCCCTCGGCGACCAGTGTCTCCGCGGCATACAGCTCGCCCACCGCGAACACCTTGCGCCCCTGGACCCGGTCGGTACGGCACTGGAAGCGCAGGTCGACTCCCAGCGGGCAGGGGTTGCGGTACCGGACGGTCAGCGTGCCGGTGAACGCGCCGAACCCGTTGTCGATGTTGGCGATGGAGAGGAACTGGTCGAACAGCGAGGCGATGATGCCCCCGTGCACCATGCCCATCGGCCCCTCGTAGAGCAGTCCGAGGTTGGTGCGAGCGGTCACCTCGGTGCCGTTCCATCCTGGGCCGTCCCGGGAGACCTCGATCTCGAACCGGGGCGCCACCGGGTTGAGCTTGCCGATCACGGGGTTCAGCCGGAACAGGTCGAGGTAGTCGTCGGTGTCGCCGAAGCGCTCGTAGAGGTTGCGGGGGCCGTCGGGCACGTGCTGCTCGAGCAATGCCGTGGCCTGGCGCACCAGCCCGGCCACCTCCTCCAGCACGCCGGGCGGCGCCTCGGTGGTCACCAACCGATCGATGAGCACCCGGCTCAGGTCCGCGAGCTCCTCGACATCCACGTCAACGTCCCTTGAACTGCGGCTTGCGCTTCTCGGCGAACGCGGTCGGTCCCTCGATCGCGTCCTCGGTCTGGAAGATGGGCGAGCCGATCTCGAGCTCGTATGCCAGGCCGACCTTCTCGGGCATCTCCCTCGTGGCCCGCATCGACTTGAGCACCGCCTGCACCGCGAGCGGGCCGTTCTCGGCGATCTGCGCCGCGATCTCCCTCGCCTTGTCCAGCGCGCTCCCGTCGGGGACGACGTGGCCGATCAGGCCGACCCGCAAGGCCTCCTCTGCAGGCATGAACCGCCCGGTGAGCAGCAGCTCGGCTGCCACCGTGTAGGGGATCTGCCGGCTGAGCCGGACGGTCGAGCCGCCGAGGGGGAACAGCCCCCGGCGCACCTCGGCCACCCCGAACTGGGCGCTCTCCCCCGCCACCCGGATGTCGAAGGCCTGGAGGATCTCCGTGCCCCCGGCCACCGCGTACCCCTCGACCGCGGCGATCATCGGCTTGCCGGGAACGAAGTGTCGCAGGAGGGCCTTCCAGTGCAGGTCGCCGTCCTGCGCGAAGCGCTTCGTGTACTCGTCGTCCGGATGGCCGGCCGCCATGGCCTTGAGGTCCGCGCCCGAGCAGAAGTTGCCGCCGGCGCCGGTGACGATCGCCACCCGGATCTGCGGGTCGCGATCGATCTCGACCCAGGCGTCGTACATCCGCACGAGCATCTGGCTGCTCAGCGCGTTCTTCTTCTCCGGCCGGTTGAGGGTGACGATCGCGACGTGACCATCGCGCTCGAACAGCAGATGAGGATCACTCATGGGGCGACACTAGAACGTGTTCTATTGTCGTGCCAGCACCCCCAGCAGGCGCACCGGGTGCGCTCACACGTGGTCGGGCCGCACCAGCGCATCGGTGCCCCCGTCGGCGAAGAGGATGCTGCCGTGGACGAACGACGCCACCGGCGACAACAGCACCGCCACCAGCCCGGCGATCTCGTCGGGCTCGGCACGCCGGCCGAGCGGGACCGGCAGGGCATCGACGAGCGGCCCGAGGACCGGGTCGTCGATCGATTGCTGCAGCAACGGCGTGAGCACCGGACCAGGGGCGATGGCGTTGAGCCGCACCCCCTGCTGCCCCCAGCTCTGGGCCCGACGGCGGACTGCCCGGGCGAGCGCCTGCTTGGTCATGCCGTACACCGACGCCCCGTCGAAACGGGCGGCGAGCTCCGAGGCGGCCAGCTCGTCGTCTCCCAGCATGGCATCCAGCAGCGACGGGTCGTCCATGGGCACCAGGCCGATCGAGTTCGAGGAGATGGCGACCGCGGCGGGCGACGGCCCACCGGCGAGCATCGGGAAGAGCCCGTCGAGCAGGCGGATGGCGCCGAAGTAGTTGACGGCCACGATCCGCGACACCGGGGTGGTGGTGGGGCCGAGGCCCGCACAGGCGACGACCGCGTCGAGGGTGCCGCCGCTCAGGCGCTCCACGGCGTCGATCGCCGCCGCTCGCCCGTCGGGGGCCGAGAGATCGGCCTCGATCTCCTCCCCCTGCAGGTCGATTCCGAGCACCCGGTCGCAATCCGCCTCGAGGCGGCGCCTGATGGCCGCGCCCATCCCTGATGCCGAGCCGGTAACCACGACGGTTCGCATGGCAGGCCAGCCTACTGGAACGTGTTCTAGTCTCTGGTCGTGACCCTCACCCGAGCCGCCCCGACCCCCAACAGCTTCGAGCTCGACGGCGAGCGCATCGCGGTGCCGGTCGAGGTCCGCTCGGCCAAGATGGTGGCCGCCCAGTTCCTCGTGGACGCCGCTGCCGCCCAGTCGCTCATCGACTACTCCGGCCTGCGGGTGGCACGCCAGCGCGGTGATCGAGCCATCTGCGCCCTGTCCGCCGTGCAGTACACCGACAACGACCTGGGTCCCTACCACGAGTTCGCGGTGGCGCTGGTGGTGGAGCCTCACGACGCCGAGCCGGGATTCCGGCCGTCGCTCACCCGGGTGACGACGTTCATCCACCGGTTGCCCGTCAACCAGGAGTTCACCTGCCGGGTCGGTCGCGGCCTGTGGGGCTTCCCCAAGTGGGTGACCGAGATCGACTACCTGGAGAGCGGGGGCTTCACCCGCTGCCGCATCAGCGAGGGCGGCGAGCCCGTGCTGGCCTTCGACGTGGCCCCGGGATGGGTTCCGCTGCCCGGCGGCGAGGTCGAGATGGCCTGCTACTCCTGGGCCGACGGGGTCCTCCGGCGCACCCCGTGGGTCACCCGGAGCCGCCACCTGCGGGCCCGCCCGGGCGGTGCCACCCTGTACCTCGGTGACGGCCACCCCATGGCCGGCGAGCTCCGGGCGCTCGGGCTGCCGAAGCGGGCGTTGATGAGCACCGGCACCCCCCTGATGACGGCCACCTTCGGGGCCCCCGAGATCATCGAGCGCTGAGCGCGACCACCCCGTCCGGCGGCCCCGCTCCTGCCGTCGACGTGGTCCGCCCGAGCCGAGGGACGCTCAGGCCCGCTCAAGCGCGTCGATGCGAGCCCACAGCAGGCCCGGTGCGAACCGGCGCAGCCGCCACAGGGTCGCCGTGCCCCGTCCCGGAAAGGCGAACGGCCGGCCCTCGTCGAGCGCCTGCTCGATGCTGTCGAGCACCTCCTCGGGACGAATACGTGGTGTGCGCGCCAGCGCTCTCGGGCCACGATCACCGATCTGGTCGAGCAACGGCGTATCGACCACCGGCGGGCAGGCGCACACGATGCGCACGCCACTGCCGCGGTGCTCGTGCCAGAGCGTCTCGGTCAGCGACACCACCGCGGCCTTGCTGGCCGAGTATCCCCCGAGCCGCTGGCTCGGCAGCCAGCCGGCGAGGGACCCGTACTGGATGAGATCCCCACTCCCCCGCTCCAGCATCCCGGGCAGCGTGAGCCGGGTGACGTTGAGCAAGCCGACCACGTTGACCGCCAGGAGCTCCTCGATCTCGTCCACCGGCTGCTCGACGAGCAGGCCCGCGGGAGCGACGGCCGCCGCGTTGACCACTCGATCGAGCGGTCCCCACCGGTCCTCGATCTCGCACACCGCCCGCTCGACGGCGTCGTGGTCGCGCACGTCGCAGACGATGGGATGGATCTGGGGGGCGTGGCGGGCGGTGAGCTCGAGCCCTCGGCGGTCGACGTCGATGGCGGCGACCCGCACGCCCGCCGCAGCCAACCGCCAGGCGGACAGCTGGCCCATCCCGCTACCGGCACCGGTGATCAGCGCAGTGCGACCGGAGAAGGGCACGGTCAGTCGACCTTCTGGCGTGACCTGGTGGCGGCGCGCAGGATGGACTCGATGTTCTGGAGCACCTCGACGCTGCGATCGGCCTGGGCCCGCTGCTCGTACACCATGCGGATGAGCCAGAAGCGGACGTAGCGGGTGAGCGAGTAGCGGACGAACAGCGCCGCGCCGGCGATGATCAACCCCAACCCCAGTACGCCACCCGAGATCAGGTAGGGGAACTGCTCGGCGGGGTACGCGGTGCCCGACGCCCCCCACCAGCCGATCAGGATGGCAATCAGCCCGAGGACGGGCAGCACCATCCCGGCGATGAGCCAGAGTCGCTCGTTGGCGTCCTCGGGAGGACGCAGGTCCATGGACGCCAGCTCGTCCTTGAACTCCTCGATGCGTTGCCGGTTGCTCTCCATCGCTCCTCCCGTGTGCGCCTCATGACGAGGCACGTCTCCTCCAGCCGATCGACTTCCGCCAGCGCCCTCAGCCACCGAGGTACGCCGCCGAGAGCTCCTCCTCCAGCTCGCTCGGGGCTCCCAGCTTCACGACCTCACCGTGCAACATGATCGCAGCCAGGTCGGCGACGCCGAGCACGGTGCGCGCGAACTGCTCCACCACCAGGATCGACACGCCGGTGCGGGCGATCTGGCGTACCGCGTCGTAGAGCTCCTCCACGATGAGCGGCGCCAGCCCCATCGAGAGCTCGTCGAGCAGCAGCAGCGCCGGATCGCTGGCGAGCCCCCGGGCCAGCGCGAGCATCTGCTGCTCACCACCTGAGAGCGTGCCCGCCAGCTGTCGGCGCCGCTCCTTCAAGCGCGGGAAGCGCCCGTAGGTCTCGTCCGAGACCTCGGCGAAGGACCGCCGCCCGGCGAAGGTCACCATCGCCAGGTTCTCCTCGACCGTGAGGTTCGGAAAGACGCTCCGCCCTTCAGGGATCGTGCAGAGGCCGGCTCTCGCCAGCTGATCCGGCGAGGCACCGTTCACCCGGCGTCCGGCGACGTACACGGACCCCTTGGTGGGCACCATCAGCCCGCTGCACACACTGATGGTCGTCGTCTTGCCCGCCCCGTTCGGGCCGAGCAGCGCGACCACGCTCCCCTCCGGCACCGAAAGGTCGACACCGCGCAGCACTTCGATACGACCGTACGCCGCGTGCACGCCGCGCAGTTCCAGCAACGGCGGTGCCTCGGCGGCGGGGCGGCCACTCACCGGTCCACCCTCATGCCTCGACCCCCATCGGCCCCAGGTACGCCTCGACGACGGCATCGTCGCGCTGGATCTGCTCGGGCGGCCCGTCGGCGATCAGGCGCCCGTGGTCGAGCACGAAGATCCGCTGGCAGGTGCGCATCACCAGCGCCATGTCGTGCTCCACCAGCAACAGCGCGGTGCCGTTGCTCGCCAGCGTCGTGAGCAGGCGGGCGAGCTCCTCCGTCTCGGTCGCGTCGAGACCGGACGCGGGCTCGTCGAGCAGCAGCACCTTGGGCTTCGTCACCAGCGCGCGAGCCAGCTCGACGAGCCGGGCCTGACCGGTGGTCAACACGTCGGCCCTGGTGTCGGCGAAGGCGTGCATCCCGACCAGCTCGATGACCGCCTCGACTCTCGCTTCCGCGCTCTCGGTGTGCGAGCCCCAACGCCTCGGGATCTCCGCTGCGACCTGGAGGTTCTCCCTCGCGGTCAACGAGCCGAACAGCTCCAACCGCTGGAACGTACGGGCCAGACCCCGCTGCGCGCGGTCGTGGGGTGCCGACTCGGTGACGTCGATGCCGTTGAGGATCACCCGTCCCGACAGCGGGGTGAGCAGCCCGGTGACGGCGTTGAACAGCGTGGTCTTGCCCGCGCCGTTCGGCCCGATCAACCCCGTCACCCGTCCCACGTCGACCTCGAGCGACACCTGGTCCACCGCCCGGTGACCGCCGTAGCTGACCGTGATCTCCCTAACCTCGAGGAGCGCCATGGGCGAGCTCCTCCTCGTCGACACCGAGCATCAGGTCGATCTGGGCCAGATCTGCAGCGGTGAACGGCCGGTCGATGCCGAGCATCTCGACGTCCATCACCGGGCCGATGGGCGAGACCGGTCGTCGGGACTCCTCGGGCAGGGGGGCTCGCTCCGCTCGCCCGGCTCCGAGCCGGCGGCGGAGCGCCTCCGTACGCACCAGGATCTCGTTCATCAGGCCGTTCGGGTTGCGGCCCAGGCTGATGCCGATCAGACCCGGTGCCACCACCAGGAAGTTGGCGAGCGAGGGGATCGCGTCCGCGATGATCGGGAACGACGCGTAGAGCAGCCCGCCCAGGAGCGCGCCGCTCACCATCCCGATACCACCCGCCACCGCCATCAGCAGCACGGGCAGGCTCTGCAGGGTGTCGTACTGGCTCACGGTCGCGGTCTTCTGGAGCCCTCCCAGCATGGCCCCGCCGATCCCGGCGATGCCCGCCGAGAGCATGAAGACCTGCAGCTTGGTCACCGTCAGGTTCAGACCGAGGGTGGCGCACGCGGCAGGGCTGTCCTTCATGGCCTGCAGCCGCCGCCCGAACGGTCCGAGGCGCAACCAGACCACCCCCACCCCGAGGCTAGCGAACACGAACGCCATCAGGATCATGTACGCGCGGTCGCTCTCGAAACCGAACCCGAGGAACGAGAGCCGGGCGATGGCCTTCGAGCCTCCACGGAACATGGCGTCCTGGGTGAACACCACCCGATCCATGAACACCGCGAAGGCCAGCGTGGCCAGTGCGAGGTAGATGCCCCGGAGCCGCACCGCGGGCAGGGCCACCAGGGCGCCGACGAGCGCGGGCAGCGCGAAGGCGGCCAAGAGCCCGATGGGGTTGCCTCCGGGCCCCCACGTGGCCATGGCGTACGCCCCGAGGCCGGCGAAGCTCATCTGGGCGAGTGAGATCTGGCCGCCGTATCCGGTGAGCGGCACGAGCGACAGCATGATGATGGCCAGGGCCAGCCCCTTGCTCCACGAGATCGTCTGGGAGGCATCGAGGAAGCTGGACACCACCGCGACGGCGACGACGAGGACCGCCGCCGCCACCAGGGCGCTGCGCATGGTCGGGCGGGCGACGATCTCCCGACTGCGCATGATTCCGTGAGCCCGCAGCGGCGCCTGGGGCAGCACCAGCAAGACGATGAACAGCATCACCACCGGGATGGCGAGCCGCAGGGAGGTCACGATGTCGATGCCGTCGGGCAGCCAGTCGGGGTTCTGCGGGAGATACCCGACGGCATAGGACTGTGCCAGCCCGAGGATGGCCGCCCCGAGGAAGGTCATCGGCAGGCTCACGAGGCGGCCGACGATCGCCGCCGCGTACGCGTTCACCACCAGCAGCGTCAGCGCCAGCACCTCCAGGCCCAGTCGGTCGGCGATGAGGATCCCGGACAGAGCGGCGAGCGCGGAGCCCAGCGCCCAGCTCGCCGCGGACGAGCGCCCGGGCCGCCCACCGTTGAGCCGGACGAGGTCCCGGTTGGAGACGACGGCCCGCATGGCGATGCCCGTGCGGGTGCCGTACAGCAGGAGGCGCAGCCCGACCGCGACCAGACCGGCGATGAGGATGACCACGACCTGGTGATACGAGACGAAGACGTCGCCGATCTGGAACTTGCTCCCTCCGAAGAACTCCCCGACGACCCGGTTACGGGTGGGAGGCCAGATGATCGGGGCCAGCGCGATCAGCCCGAAGAGCAGGCCCACCGTGACCACCGTCTTGGTCACCTCGGAGGTGCCTTCGAGACCTCGCATGATCACCCGGTCGATCAGGGCCCCGAACGCCGGTGCGAAGACGACCAGCACGAGGGCGATGGCGGGGATGGTCGGCACCCCCCACTCGAGGAGCTGCCAGTACATGAACGCGCCCATCATCCCGATGGCACCGTGCGCGAAGTTGAAGATTCCCGAGGTGGTATAGGTGACGACCAGGCCACTCGCCGCAACCGCGTACACCGACGCGGTCACCAGGCCCAGGATGGTGAAGGAGACGAAGTCGCTCACGGCGTGCTCCTACCGCTTGGCTCTCGCCCCTGAGCCGTAGTTGCCGGTGAGCGCCACGGTGTTCGAGGGGCTGCAGTCGAACCCGTGCCCGCGGTCGTAGACCGCTGCGTCGGTGTCGGGCTTGGGGTACTGGCGCACGAACCCTCCGCCTTCGACCTTCATGATGATGTAGCAGGGCGCCGGCTTGTTGGCCCCGGGATCACTCGTGCCGTGCAGGCCGCCGCCGTCCCACTGGTGGACCTGGGAGAGCTTCTCGATCAGAGCGGCGCGGGTCACCTCAGAGCCGAGCTCCTTCACCGCGGTGGCCCACAGCAGCGCCGCGGACCAGGCCTGGACGCCGAGCAACTCGGGCTCGGCGTTGGGCACCGCGGCTTTCAAAGCCCGAAGGTACTCGGCCATCGCCGGGTTCTCGTCGGCTTCCTCGAAGGGCCACGTCGTCAGCCGCACGAAGGTGCCGTCGGCGACCGACCCGGCCTGCTGCGGGTACTTGAGGTTGTAGAAGTTCGCCTCCAGCTCGACCACCGGGTGCAGACCCTGCTGGTCCATCGTCCGCTGCAGCGGGATGATCTCCTCGAACGAGGACGTCAGCGTCATGTACGTGACACCCTGGTTCTTCATCGAGAGCACGAGCGGCGCCCAGTTCGTCTCACCGATGTTGGCCGAGTCGACGAAGGTGAAGTTGAACCCTGCCGTCTTGTAGGCCTCGATGAGGCGGTCGCTCTGGGTCTCGGTGATGCTCAGCTTCGTCCGCAGGGCGGCGGCGTTCTTGATGGCATCTGGGTAGGTCCTCGCCACCCACTGCGCGGGGCCCACCAGGTACGAGTCCACCGGGTTCGGCAAGGGCTGATAGGTGAAGTCGGCGCCGGTCTGCTCAGGGCTCACCGCCGCCGCGGCGACGTTGGGCAGGCCGCAGTCGACCTGGTCCTGCGCGCCGGTCTGATCGAGCACTCCCATGCTGCCCACCATCGCCAGCGCGTTCTCGCACGCATACTTCACCTGCGCCTGGTACTCGGTGAGCTTGGCATCGCGCAGCTCGACCTTGAGCTTGCGGCCGTTGATGCCGCCCTGCTCGTTGCACCACTTCTCGAACGCCTTCATCGAGTCGAACACGCCCTGGTTCAGGCCGGGCTTGGCGCCACCCGGATCCGCGATGGTCACCACCTTGATCTCGGTGTCGGTGACGCCGATGTCGGTCGCCCCGGATGCCTCGCCCGGGCCGCAGGGGGAGGGCAAGGTGCCGAACATGCCGGGCTGGCTCGTCCCTCCAGGCCCGGCTGCCGGGCCACCGGTGCTGTTCTGGGCATTGCCGGAGCGCCCCGAGTTGGCATCCGCCGACTGGACCTCCTGCCGCGACGCCCGTGAGCCGCACGCGGAGGCGACCAACGCGAGGACGAGGCTCACGGCAAGCAGACGAGTTTTCACCGATCATCCCCCTCCGAGGTGAAGAGACCGCACCGTAGTGCAGCCGGTTCGTGGATGGGCCGGCGCGACCGCCATCGGCATCGACCCTTCATGCCGGCTCAGCGGCGAGCCTCGCGCCGAGGGCCCGCAAGTGGGTCGTCGCACCGCCGAGCGTCAGCTCGAGGTGCTTCGCCCATCGGAAGTAGCGGTGCAGCGGGTAGTCGATGTCGACACCGATCCCGCCGTGGAGGTGCTGCGCGGCATGGGCCACCCGCTGGCCACCGTCGGCAGCCCAGTACTTCGCCACGTCGATGGCGTCGGCCGCCCCAGGCCACTCGCCGGCATCGGTGGCCGCGAGCTGCCAGGCCGCCTGCCACATCGTGGAGCGGATCCCCTGGGTGTCGATGTAGGCATCTGCCGCTCGATGCGCGACCGCCTGGAAGGTGGCGATGGGACTGCCGAACTGATGCCGCTCCGAGGTGTAGCTCGCCGTCAGCCGGAGCGCTCCCTCGCTGACGCCGGCCTGCAACGCGCACAGCCCGACCGTGGTGTGCTCCACGAGGAAGTCCAGGACCTGCCGGCCGCCCGCCGGGCCACCGAGCAGATCGGTCGCGCCCACCGACACGCCCATGAAGGCGAGGTGGGCCTCGGGCAGCCCTGAGGTCGTGAGCAGGGGCTCGGCCGAGACCCCGGCGCCGTCCGGCTCCACCACGCAGACGAGCACCTCGCCGGCCGGTGTACGGGCGGGCACCAACAGGTACCGGGCCTGCTCGGCCCACGGGACGAACCACGCGTCACCGCCGAGCTGCCAGCCGCTGCCGTCCGGGCGAGCGATGACCTCGTGCCGGTCGCCGAGGGCGGCGGTCAGGATGACCGAACCGTCGATCACCCCGGGCAGGATCCGGGCCCGAAGGTCGTCCGAGCCGAAGCGGGCGATGAGCATGGCCCCACTGACCACGGTCGCCAGGTACGGCAATGGGGCGACGGTGCGGCCGACCTGCTCCAGCACCAGGCAGGCCTCGAGGATGCCGTACCCACTGCCTCCGTCGCGCTCCGGCAGGCAGATGCCGAGCAGGTTGGCCTTGGCCAGCTCGTCCCAGGTCTCGCGATCGAGGGACTGGTTCGCCGCGGCCATCGCCGCGAGGCGCTCATGGGTCACCCGGTCGCCCAGGATCCGGCCGGCCAGGTCGGCGATCGCTTGCTGTTCCTCCGTGAAGGTGAAGTCCATTCCCGCTCCTACATCCGGGGCGTGCGCGGCATGCCGAGGCCGAACAGCGCGATGAGGTCCCGCTGGATCTCGTTGGTGCCACCACCGAAGGTCAGGATCAGGGTGCCCTGGTAGGCCCGCTCCAGGTGGGCCGCGAGCACCGCCCCGGGCGAGTGCCGCCGCAGGTACCCGGCCTGTCCGAGGATCTCCATCAGGGCTCGGTAGACCTCGATGTACATCTCCGTGCCGTAGACCTTCGTCGCCGACGCCAGCGCCGGGTCGAGCTGGTCGGAGGTCGCCGCCTTCCAGTTCAGCAGCGTCAGGTAGTCGATCTTCGCCCGGCAGCGCGCCAAGGAGATCTGCACCCACTCCTGGTCGATCACCCGCCCACCGCCGGGCGTCTGGTGCTGCTTGGCCCAGGCGACCACCTTCTCGAAGATCCGGCCTGCCCAGGCGGGGATGGCGAGGGACACCCGCTCGTAGTTGAGTTGGTTGGTGATCAGGCTCCACCCGTTGTTCAGTCCGCCGACGATGTTGGCATCGGGCACCCTCACGTCCTCGTAGAAGGTGTAGGTGGTGTCGGCGCCGCCGAGGGTCTCGATGGGCTGCCATGAGAAGCCCGGGGTGTCGGTCGGGACCACGAAGATCGTGATGCCCTTGTGCTTGGGGACGTCCGGGTCCGTGCGGGCCGCGAGCCAGATGTAGTTGGCGAAGCCCGCCAGGCTGGTGAAGATCTTCTGCCCGTTGATCACCCACTCGTCACCGTCGCGAACCGCCCGGGTCTGGAGCGAGGCGAGGTCGGTACCCGAGTTGGGCTCGGTGTACCCGATGGCGAAGTGGGTCTCACCGCGGAGGATCCCCGGCAGCAGCCATCGCTTCTGCTCGTCGGTGCCGTACTGCAGGATCGTCTGGCCGACCGTGTTCACGGTCAGGAACGGGACCGGCGCGTTCGCACCGTGGGCCTCCTCGAAGAAGATGAACTGCTCGAGCAGCGAGAGGTTGCGGCCGCCGTACTCCTCCGGCCAGCTCACCGCCAACCAGTTGTCGCGCCCCATCTGCCTGACCGCCTCGAGACAGTGGGGTCCGCCCATCTCGCCGCGGGCCATCTCCTCCTCGACCTCGGGGGTGACGATCCGGGCGAAGTAGGCCCGCAGCTCCTGGCGCAGCGCCTCCTGCTCGGGCGTGTACGCGAGATGCACGCTTCGGCTCCCCTTCCCACCTCGATCGGACCCCGGCCCGGGACGTGACGGCCCGTCAGGTTAGGCCAAATGTGACGGGCCGTCAGATCTCCTCCCTTCCGAACTGTTCATCGATCCGCGGCCTCGGCCGCGCACACATGAACAGTTCGTGGTAGTCGTTCACGCCACCGCACCCTGCTGACGGAGCACGGCGATGGCTTGTGGGTCGTAGCCCGCCTCGGCGAGCACCTCATCAGTGTGCTGACCCGCCGGTGCCGGCGGCCGGCCGAGCGAGGCCGGTGTGCGGTCGAAGCGCGGCGCGGGCGCGGGTTGCACGATGCCCTCGACGTCGACGTAGGTGGACCGGGCCCGCAGGTGCGGGTGCCGCGGTGCCTCGGCGAACGTGAGCACCGGGGCGACGCACGCATCCAGCTCGGCGAAGACCTCCATCCACTCGTCCCGGGTGCGGGTGCGGAACACGGCGGCGAACCGCTCCTTCATCGCCGGCCACTGGGACGCATCGTGCTGGTCGGGCAGGTCCTCATCCGCCAGGCCGAGCCCCCGGAGCAGGTTCGCGTAGAACGCCGGCTCGATGGCCCCGACCGACAACCAACCCCCGTCGGCGGTCTCGTAGACCTCGTAGTAGTGCGCTCCGGAGTCCAACCAGTTCGTCCCCCGCTCGGTGTTGAAGTACCCGAGCATGTAGGCGCTGGCGATCGGGGCGGCGAGCAGGGCCACGCCGTCGACCATCGCTGCGTCCACCACCTGACCCTCACCGGACGTCGCCCGCTCGACCAGGGCCGCACACACCCCGAGCGCGAGGAGCATGCCCCCGCCACCGAAGTCCGCCACCAGGTTCAACGGGGGCGTCGGTGGCTGCCCGCGCCGGCCGATGTGAGCCAGAGGGCCCGCCAGCCCCAGGTAGTTGAGGTCGTGCCCGGCCCGGTCGGCCAGCGGGCCATGCCGGCCCCACCCGGTCATGCGGGCGTACACCAGGCGCGGGTTGTCGGCGCGCAGGACCTCCGGCCCCAAGCCCAACCGTTCCATGACCCCTGGCCGGAAGCCTTCGACGAGCACGTCCGCTGCACGGGCCAGCGTGCGCACGACCTCGACGCCCTCGGTGCGCTTGAGATCGACCGCGATCGAACGCCTCCCACGGGCGTAGACGTTGCCCTTGGCCGTCTCCGGGGACGCGCCGAGCACGTGGTCCGGGCGGTCCACGACCACCACGTCCGCGCCCAGGTCGGCGAGCACCATGGCCCCGAACGGCGCCGGCCCGAGGCCGGCGAGCTCGACGACCCGGATCCCCTCGAGTGGCCCGGCCATGCCTGTCGTCCCCCTGCTCGTCGCGCTGCCCGCCCGTACCGGCGACGCATCGTAGTGACCGCCCTGCGGTCCAGGACGACCCGTCATGGCGCTCAACGACCGGGTGGTCGCCGCCGATGAAAAAGTAGAATCTGTTCTCGTCCGGGAGCCGAAAGGGGCCGAACGTGGAGCTCAGCGACGTCAACCTGCTCGATCCCGACGTGTTCCGCGAGGGTCGGCACCACGAGATGTTCAAGGTCCTGCGCCGGGAGGACCCGGTCCACTTCCACCCCGAGCCTGACGGTCCCGGGTTCTGGTGCATCACCCGTCACGCCGACCTGATCACCGTCAACCGTGACTACGAGGCCTTCTCGTCGGCGGAGCAGGGCATCAGCATCCCCGACATCACCCCTGAGGGTGAGATGGTGCGGGAGATGATGCTCTACATGGACCCCCCGCGGCACACCCGGTACCGGCTCCTGGTCAACAAGGGGTTCACCCCCCGGATGATCGGGCTGCTCGAGACCGGTCTGCGCACCAAGGCCCGGCTCATCGTGGACAACGTCATCGAGCGCGGCGAGTGCGACTTCGTGACTGAACTGGCGGCGGAGCTGCCCCTCCAGGCCATCGCCGAGTTGATGGGCGTCCCCCAGGAGGACCGCCACAAGCTGTTCGAGTGGACGAACCGGATGATCGGCATCGACGACCCCGAGTTCGAAGGGGACCGCGAATCGGCCAGCGAGGCCGCCGCTGAGATCTACCTGTACGCCAACACCCTCGCGGCGGAGAAGCGCAAGGACCCTCGCGACGACATCGTCTCCCGCCTGCTCGGAGCGGAGATCGACGGCGATCGGCTGAGCGAGACGGAGTTCGACATGTTCTTCATGCTGCTCGCCGTGGCCGGCAACGAGACCACCCGCAACGCCACCTCGCACGGGATGAAGGCGTTGATGGACAACCCCGACCAGTTCGAGAAGCTGAAGGCCAACCCCGACCTGCTGCCCTCAGCCGTCGAGGAGATCGTGCGGTGGGCCACGCCGGTGCTGCACTTCCGCCGCACCGCCATGCGCGACTACGAGCTCGGCGGCAAGCTCATCCGCAAAGGCGACAAGGTCGTCATGTGGCACATCTCCGCCAACCGCGACGAGACGGTGTTCGAGGACCCGTTCCGCTTCGACATCGAACGCTCCCCCAACGACCACATCGGCTTCGGCGGCGGCGGCCCCCACTACTGCCTGGGAGCGAACCTGGCCCGCATGGAGCTGCG
This sequence comes from Rhabdothermincola sediminis, assembly GCF_014805525.1. Taxonomy (NCBI): domain Bacteria; kingdom Bacillati; phylum Actinomycetota; class Acidimicrobiia; order Acidimicrobiales; family Iamiaceae; genus Rhabdothermincola; species Rhabdothermincola sediminis. The sequence goes on from NZ_JACFSZ010000002.1 coordinate 73,555, forward strand.
CATCATCTTCGAGGAGATCATCACCCGCATGCCCGACATCGAGCTGGCGGGCGAGCCCGAGTACCTCCGGTCGAACTTCATCGGAGGCATCAAGCACATGCCGGTGCGGTTCACACCGGGGCCGCGGCTGGAACCGGTCCCGGCCACCGCCTGACCCGACCGCGTCGCCGGCGGCGTCGCGCCGCCTCGAGCTCGCCCCACAGAGGGCCGGGCGTTCAGGTGCCCGCTGGCACCGCGGCGGTGCGGACGTCCTCGCAGGCCGCGAGCAACGCACCGGCGAATCCCGGCGACGCGCAGGCCACGTGCCCGTCCTCGATGCGATGGATCGAGGCGTGCGGGATCGAGAACGCCAGCTTGGCCTGCTGGGTCGGCACCCACTGCTTCACCAGCGAAGCGGGCAGCGCGGTCATGAGACCGCCGATGCGGGTGGTGCCCGCCGCGGCGGCCATCAAGGACGAGAAGATCATCCGCTCCCGGATCCCGGGGACGAAGGAGTGGCTGGTGGCGCACAGGACGAGACCGTCCACCAGCCCTCGGTGGCGCTTCCAGATCAACTGGGCGACCGGCCCGCCCATCGAGTAGCCGGCGAAGACGGCCGAGCGCACCCCCAGCTGCTCGAGGAGGGCGGCGACGTCGTCCGCGCAATCCGAGAGCCGGAACCGGCGCGACGAGCGGAGACCTCGAGCATGGCCCCGGAGGTCCGGCGCCAGGACCCGGAAGCGCTCCCCGGCCGGCTCGAAGACCCGGTACCAGTTGATGCCCCCCGAAGCCATCCAGCCGTGGAGGAGCACCAGGGTCGGCGCGCCCGGCGGGCCGGGCACTTCACGTACGAAGGTGGTGCCCCGGCCGGGCAGCTCCACCCGGCGCCCGAGGGGGACGGGGAGCCCTGGGGGTTGGGCGGGCTCGCCCGACGCGTCCCGCTGTCGCGGATCGATCATCGGCTCACCGCGTCGGCCGCGGCTCGCAGCTCCAGGAACGTCTCCTCGATGCCCTCGGCGAGGATCCACGGCTGGGGAACGGCCTCCCGGCACACCATGAAGCCGAAGTCGACACGATCGCGATAGCTGAACACCGTGACGTTGACACCGGTGCCGTACAGCAGCGGGCCCATCGGGTAGAGCGACTCGATCTCCGCGCCGGCGACGTACAGCGGGAACGGCGGCCCGGGAACGTTCGAGATGATCAGGTTCATGATGGGCGGCGTGCGCCGGTCGAGGTGCGCGGCGGTGTACATGCGGGCCGCCAGCGAGATCAATGCGGGCGGGGCCGCCTCGGTGATGCCCATGATCTTCTCGGCCGCGAGCGTCCGCTGCATCTCCTTGGCGTTCTTGGTGCTCTCGTGGATCGAGAGCAGCCGCAGCACCGGGTCCGCGACGTCGGTGGCGAGGGAGGCGAACATCGCACCCACTTTCGTGCCGACCTCGGTGCGGTCGTCCTCGGCGCGCATCGACACCGGGATCTGCGCGATGAGCGGTTGATCGGGCAGCTCGTCGTTCTTGACGAGGTAGCGTCGCAGCGCACCGGAGCACAAGGCCAGCACCACGTCGTTGACCTTCACGTCGAAGACCTTCTTGATCCGGCGGACCTCGTCGAGGGGAACCGTCGCGTAGGCGAACCGTCGGTGCGGCGTGAGCTCGGTGTTGAACGACGTCCGGGGCGCCTGGAAGGGAGCCACCGGCGCATACGACTGGCGCTGGAACCCGAGGAACTTCAAGCCTTGACGGAGGCTCTGCTCGGCCAGGCGAGCCACCCGCCACGGCGTGAGCAGGGTCTCGGCGACGCCGCGCAGCAGCAGATCGAACGGGTTGGGAACCTCTTCGAAGACCCGGGGTGGGGGATCGCCGTCCGACGGTGGGTCGGGCTCGAGGTCGAACAGGACGGCTGCCAGCTCGCTGCCGGAGACGCCGTCGATGATCGAGTGGTGAACCTTGGCCAGCACGGCGATGCGCCCACCTTCGAGCCCCTCGATGACCCAGAACTCCCACAGCGGCTTGCGCCGGTCGAGCTTGAGGCTGACCAGGTCGCCGATGAGGTTGCCGAGCTGCTCCGGACCGCCGGGGGCAGGCAGGCCGATACGGCGGACGTGCTGGTCGATGTCGAAGTCCGGGTCCTCCACCCAGCCGGGTCGACCCAGCCCGAAGGGCACCTCCACCAGGCGCCACCGGAACTGCGGGGCGAGGTGGAGACGGTGCCCGATCCGCCGCTTCAGCTCCTCGACCGAGAACCCGCCCGGTGCGGTGGTGGGATCGGCGATGAGCACGGCCGACACGTGCATGTGCCACGCCGGGGTCTCGCCGTAGAGGAACGCTGCGTCGACACTGCCCATCCGCCTCATCCGCCGCAGTCTCCCACTCAGCCGGGCGGAGGTGAAGGGCCGGTGGATGACGAGCCGGTGGTGGCCGACCCCTCGAGCACCTGCCTGGCCCACCGGTAGTCGGCCTTGCCCGCGGGCGACCGCACCACCTCGTCGACCAGCACCACGCTCCGGGGCAGCTTGTACCCGGCGAGATGGCCGCGGGCGTGGCCGGCCAGGGTCTCGAGCGTGGGCGCGGCGCCCGGCGCCGGCTGCACAACGGCCGCCACCGCCTGGCCCCACCGCTCGTCGGGGATCCCGACCACCACCACGTCGTAGACGTCGGGATGGGTCTTGAGCACGGCCTCGACCTCTTCGGGGAAGACCTTCTCCCCGCCGGTGTTGATGCACTGCGAGCCACGGCCGAGGAGCCGGATCGACCCGTCCGCCTCCACCGTGGCCAGGTCACCGGTGAGCACCCAGCGGCGGCCGCCCACCTCCACGAAGACCTCCGCGGTCTTGGCGGGGTCGTTGTAGTAGCCGAGCGGGATGTGGCCCGTTCGCGCCACGCGGCCCTGCTGGCCCGATCCGGGAGTGACGGGCTCGAGCGTCGTCTCGTCGAGCACCACGGTCGTGTCGTCCATGGGTTGGAACACCACCGCCTCCGACGCGGCGCCTTCGGTCGGCCCGGTGGTGCGCGACGCTCCCTGGGCGCCCGTCTCGGACGAGCCGAAGCCGTTGGTGATCATGACGTTGGGGAGCGTCGTGGTGAACCGTTCCCGCAACGCCGGCGACAGGGGCGCCCCACCGGAGCCCACCGAGAACAGCGTCGAGACGTCGAAGGGCCCGTGCTCGTCCCAGGCGTCGAGCAGGGGCCGCACGACCGCGTCACCCACCACGGTGAGCAGGTTGACCTGCTCCCGCTCCACCGTGCGCCAGACGGTCACCGGATCGAGCGACCCCGGCAGCAACACCACCTTTCCGCCGGCGAACAGCCACGACAACGCGGTCCACTGACCGGCGGCGTGCATCAGGGGAGCGACCGGCAGGTACACGAAGGTGCCGTCGATGATCCGGTCGAGCAGCTCGGCGGGTCGCTCGACCGGGCCGAGCAGCCGCATCGGGTCGCCGCCACCGATGCAGGAGTAGAACGCGTCCTCCTGCCGCCAGACCACCCCTTTCGGCATCCCGGTGGTGCCGCCGGTGTAGATCACGTAGGGGTCATCGCTGCTGCGGGGCCCGTAGCCGGCTTCGCCGGGCTGCCCGGCGAGCGCCTGCTCGTAGGCCTCACCCGTCGCCAGGGTCCAGCCGAGGCCTGGCAGGTGACCGCGCACCGCCTCCACGCGCTCGGCGAACCCCGCGTCGTGGATGACGCCGACCAGATCGGCGTCATCGAACAGGTAGCACAGCTCGTCCTCGACGTAGCGGTAGTTGACGTTGATGGGCGCGGCTCGCAGCTTGTAGGCCGCGAGCATCGCCTCGAGGTACTCGTTGCCGTTCGTGAGGTAGAGCCCGACGTGTTGACCGGCACCGACCCCGCGCGCCGCCATCCAGTGCGCGAGCTGGTTGGCGCGGGCATCGAGCTGGGCGTAGGTCAGCCGGAGGTCGGAACCGTCAGGGCGCCGACCGACCACGACCAACGCCTCCCGCTCGGCGACGCGCGGGACGACGGCTTCCCAGATGTCGGCGAGGTTGAAGGTGTCGAGCTCGGCCACAGTGTTCAGCCGAGCGTATACCCGGCCTTCTCCCGCATACGGGTGCTGCGATGGACCGGGTCCTTGTCGAACTGCGGGATGACCTCCTTGCCGAACAGCTCCATGGACTCGATCACCACCTCCGCGGGCAGGTTGTTGGTCGTCGGGCTGAAGCAGAGCTGATCGGCCCCGATGTCGACCCACCGCTGGACGGCCTTGGCGCAGTCGTCGGGGTCGCCCACGACCACCATGCCGATCTCCACCGCCTTCTTCAGCTGGTCGATGGTCGGCTCGGGCACCAGCTCGGGCCACTGGGGGAAGCCGTCGGGCTTGGGGATGTTGTCGAGCCAGTGCATCTGGAGGCTCGTGTAGTAGTTCATCCCCATGTTGACCGCGGTCTCGAAGGCCTTCTCGCGGTCTTCCATGCAGAGCATGTTGGTGACCACCATGATGTTGTCGTTCACGTAGTCCCCGACGGGTGTCGCGTCGGCCACCGCGTCTTTGTAGGACTTGATCAGCGGCTCGATCTTGCTCGGCGTGCCGTGGGTGAAGCAGAACGCACCGAGGCCCATGCTGCCGGCCTTCGAGAACGTGCCGGGGCTGCCGGCCGCCACCCACATCGGCGGGTGCGCCGCACCGTAGGGCTTGGGGAACACCTCGCGCTCGGGCATGCGGAAGTACCGGCCCTCGTAGGAGTAGGGGCCGGGCTTCCACATCTTCGGGATCTCCCGCACTGCTTCGTCCCACATGGCCGTGGTCTCGTCGAGATCGTCGATGTCGAAGCCGTAGACCTCGGTGGTGGACGAGCCCCGCCCGGTGCCGAACTCGAAGCGACCCTTGGTGACGTGGTCGAGCAGCGCCACGGTCTCGGCCACCCGGGCCGGGTGGTTCACCTTCGGCGTGATGTTGAAGATCGCCGAGCCGACGTGCACCCGCTCGGTCTGCGCGGCGATGAACGACAGGTAGACCTCGGGCCCGGGCATGTGGCTGTACTCGTCGAGGAAGTGGTGCTCCGGGCACCAGACGTACTTGATGCCGGTGCGGTCGGCGGCGATGCCGACCTCGACGTTGCGCATGATGCGCTTGTGCTCGGCCATCGGGTCGACGTCGCGCTCGTACCGGGGGACGAAGAGCTGGGCGAACACGCCGAATTCCATGCCAGGTCCTTTCACTGGGGAGCCGTTCACTGGGGCGCCGTTCACTGGGGCGCCGTCGCTGCCCTGGTTCCGGCGGCGACCGAGCGCGCTCCAGGGACTATAACACGTTCTCGTTTTGCGGTCGAGTGTGAGTACGAGCGACGCCGCTCGCGACCGGATCAGGCCGCGGCAGGAGCGCCACCACGATCAGCGCCGCCACCAGGGTCGCGAGTTGCAGCCACGGCAGCGGCCCCTGGAACACGTTGGGGGTGGCGAACGCGCTCACGGCCAGACTGAACCCGGGCAGCAAGGCCAGCGTCCGGTCCTCCAGCTGCGGCCGGCTCGCCAACGCCAGGCCCACGGCTCCGGGCACCACCCACAGGTAGTGCCCCCACAGGAGCGGCGAGATGAACAGCAAGGCCAGCCAGGCGAAGGCCCACTGCTCGTCGTCGGTGGTGCGACGCATCCCGACCCAGCCGAGCACCGCCACGATGGCCAGCCGCAGGCCGAGGAGCAGCACCGGCCAGGGGGCGCTCCCGAAGCCTGGCCACCACCGGCGCAGGAGCCCGTCGGCGGCCCGGTTGAAGTGGTGGCTGATGGTGAGCTCGGAGCTCCGGCGGGTGGCCTCGACGAACTGCCCGAACAGATCGACGGGGTAGAACGCGGCGGTCAGCGCCGTCAGCACGACCAGCACACCGGCCGCCCACGCCAGGGTGCGCCAGCGGCGCTGGGCCACCAGCACGACGCCCATCGCGGCCGGGACCAGCTTGGTGACGATCGTGGCGCACCACACCAGCACGAACGCGGCCCGTCCCCGAGCCCGCTCGGCGATGCCCACCCCCATCGCCGCCGAGAGGAACAGCAGCGGGGAGGTCTGCCCGAGCGCCACCGGCACCGTGGCGAACGGGGTGAGGACCAGCGCGGTCACCAGCAGCAGCACGGGAGCTCGCCGCGTGCGGCGGGCGAGCCTGCGCCACAGCACCACCATGCCGGCCACGAGCGCGCCGGCCCCGAGCAGGCGCATCACCAGGATGCCCAGCTCACCCGACCCGATACGAGCGAGGGCATCGAGGAACGGGAGCGTCTGGGGCGGACTGAGGAAGGCGACGTTCACGTCACCGCACTCGACGTCGGCGGGTGTCAACTCGCAGGATCGTCGGGCGAACGCCGGCGGCAGGTCGTAGAGGTCGGTGGCATCGGTGGCGTAGACGCCTCCGGGATCGGAGGAGACGAGCTCACCGGCCACGACGAAGGGCACCGCGTCCTGCGCCACCCGATCGGCGAGGAGCAACGGGGCCAGCAACCAGATCGCCATCACGCAGGCGAAGCCGACGAACGGCAGACCCCTGGTCTCGACCCCCCGGCACCCGGTCAGCACGGCCCCCTCGCTCCTTCCTGCCGGGGGTCACACCGTCCACGCGACGACCTCGCCCGCGACCTCCACCAGGGTACGGGTGTGAGCGAAGTCGACCGGGACGAGCAGCACCTTGACCCCGGGCTCATCGAGGGCCTGCGCGAGCCGCTCGGCGTGTGCAGCCGCCGAGGGCACGGCGGCGCCCTCGACCTCGGCTCCCCAGACCTCGAGGGTCAGAGGCACGCCCCAGTGATCGGCGAGCGAGAGCAACTCGAGGGTCGCCCCGTCGGGTGGCTCGGTCACCACCGCGACGGCCGGTCGACCGTCGAGCCCGGCCAGTACGGCAGCGGCCGCGGCGAAGCCCCGCACGAACGCGGCGGGCACCACCACGCTGCCGGGTTCGGTGGTCGGGAAGGCCCGCGCCACCCACAACCCTGCCGGCCCAGGGTCCGCCACGACCAGACCGCCGGGCGGGCGGGCGGAGGCGAGCCCCGCCGCGGCCCTCGCCGGGTTGAGGGGCAGCCCGCCCGCGTCGTAGAGCGGCGCCAGCGCGGCGGCCAACCGGGTGTAGAGCGCCGGTCGCTCCGGGACCCGCTCGGGCCGCTCCCATCGCCACGCCAGCGCGGCGAGCTGCCAGGGCTCGACCTCCAGCACCTGCCCGCCACTTCCCCACCGGTCGCGGGGCGCTTCGAGCGGGTCCACGCCCACGACGATCAGCAGCTCGGCATGGGCCAGGCCCGCCAGCTCGAAGTCCCGGGCCTGCAGCCCGGCGGTGCCGAGGTGGAACGGGCTGTCCCACGCGAAGACCCCCTTCGCTCCCCAGGTGTTGACGACCCCCACCGCGGCCTGCGCGGCGAAGGACCGCAGCGCCTCGACCTGACCCGCTCGCAGCACCCCCGGGCCGGCCAGCACCATCGAGTGCAGCCCGGCGAGGGTCGGCGAGAGGGTGAGGATCTCACCGCTCGTCTCGTCGAACCGGAGCGGCTCGAGCGCGGGGGCGGGGGCGTCGAGATCGAGCGAGAGGTCCAGGTCGACGGAGGCGTGCACCCGGCCGAGGCTCCACCCGGCGATCACCGAGGGGATCAGCGACGGGTCGTCGAGCACCAGGTGCTCGGCCGGCTCGCCGGGCTGCGAGCCCAGATGCAGCCGGCCGCCCGGGAGGAGGGCGACCCCGGGGCCGGTACCGAGCCGGCCGGCGGCGTCGGCGAGCAGCACCGCCAGGGCCGGCTCCGAGACGACCACGTGGCGGAGACCGGGAATCCGGCGGATGCCCGACTCGGCGGAGCCGAACACCCGGCCGGCGCCCGCTGCGAGCAGGCATCGCCCGAGGAGCTCACCGACCGTCTGGGTGCTCACGAGGTCCCCGGCCGGCGTGCCCGCACGAGCTCAGTACCGCAAGCCCGGGGCTCGGCAGCCGAACACGTCGGCGTTCATGAGCGCGGTGAGCTCCGCCGGATCCCAGCGCTTGCCGGGCTTGCGGATCGAGTTGCCGTTGCTCCAGCCCTTCATGAGCACGATCTCGTCCTTGACCGCTCGGATCACCTGCCCGGTGACGTGTGCGGCCTGGTCGCTGGCCAGCCAGGCGACGAGCGGTGAGGACAGTGAGGGATCCATCGGGTCCCACTCGTCGAACTCGTCGGGCTCGCGAGCTTCGATGCCCGCGCCCGGGATCGACGCCGCCATGCGGGTCGCACCCGCGGGACCGATGGCGTTGACGGTGATGCCCATCTTGAACACCTCCAGGCTCACCGTCTGGGTGAACGCCGCGATCCCCGCCTTGGCCGCGGTGTAGTTGGCCTGGCCGAAGTTGCCGACCAGCCCCGCGCCACTGGTGGTGTTGATGATGCGGCCGGTGCTCACGTCTTCGCCCGCCTTGCTCAGGCGCCGCCAGTGGTTCACCGCGTGGTGGGTCGGCGCGAAGGTGCCCTTGAGGTGAACCCGGATGACCTTGTCCCAGTCCTCCTCGGTCATGCTCCAGATGGTGGCGTCGCGAGCGATGCCGGCGTTGTTGACCAGGATGTCGAGCCGGCCGAACACCTCGACGGCCTGCTGGATCATCCGGCCCGCCCCGTCGAAGTCGGCCACGTCCTCGTAGTTGGCGACGGCCTTGCCGCCACGTTCCTCGATGAGCTTCACGGTCAGGTCCGCGTCGCGGCCCGCACCCTCACCCTTGAGCGAAGCCCCCAGGTCGTTGACCACCACGAGGGCCCCCTCCTTCGCCAGCTCCAGCGCGTGCCCTCGACCGATGCCGTGGCCCGCGCCGGTGACGATCGCAACCCTGCCGTCGAGCAGTCCCATGGTTCCCTCTGGTCCTCCGCAGTCCTGATGAGTCGTCAGATCCTACCGATGTGGTCCGCGGCGCCCGAAATCCGGCCGCCCTGCTTGCACTGGGTGTGAAATTGGGCGAGCCTGGTGGCATCCGGTGACCGGGGGCACACCCCGTCCGATGCCACAAGGGGGAAGCTCACATGGCCGCCACGGTCGAGGCCACGCCATCACCCGAGCACCAGGCCGCGGTGGCCTACAGCCTCCCGGCACGCTCCGTGCTCGCCGTCCTCTCCCTGTGCGCGGGCGTCGTGCACCTGGTGATGGTGCCCCAGCACGCCCAGCAGGGAGCGCTCGAGGGATGGGCCTTCGCCATCATGGGCTGGCTGCAGGTGCTGGCCGCGGTGGCACTGATCGCCCGGCCGAGCCGCCACCTGCTGCAGGCGGTGATCGTGGTGAACCTCGCGATCATCGGCCTGTGGGCCTGGAGCCGCACCACCGGGTTGCCGGTCGGGGCGCACGCGGGCGAACCCGAAGAGGCCCGCACCGTCGACCAGCTCACCACCGCATTCGAGGCTCTGCTGGTGCTGGGCTCCGGCGCGCTGCTCTGGCGCCCGCGACTCGGGGCGAAGCTCACCGACGCCACCCTCGCCGTGGCCTCGATCGTGCCCGTCCTGGCGATCGTCGCCACCTCGTTCGCGCTGGCCGATCCGGAGACCGCCAACCACGTCCACGCGGACGGCGAGGCGGCCGCCGGCCACGTCCACGGCTCCGGGGTGGCCCACGATGCGCAGATGGCCTCGATCGCCGCCAACCGTTGCGACCTGGACATCAACCCGGCGTCCTACTGGCAGGAGACCACCGTCGCGGGCATCGACAACATCATGGGTGGCGCCCACCTCACCGACGACCACTCGTCGACCACCCCGACCCCGGTGGCGATCGAGGGCTCGCCGGAGCTCGACCGCCTCATCGCCAAGACCACCCAGCCCGGAGGTGAGGTCAAGGATTCGGCGGTCATCGTGGCCCTCGCCGAGGTCAGCGACGAGGTGTACACGGAGTGGCTCCGGTGGTTGCCGCAGTACTCGGGCAGCGGGGCGCACGCCCACGGGACGGGGGGTAGCGGTGACGACAACCACGGCATGGGAGGCCACCTCGGCCCCCAACCGTGGATCGCCATGACCGACCAGGCGCAGTGCGATCAGCTCAAGGCCGAGCTCGAGATCGCCCGCCAGACCGCGCTGCGCTACCCCACCGCCGCCGATGCGATGGCGGCTGGCTGGGTAAAGGTCACCCCCTACCTCCCCGGCATCGCCGCCCACTACATGAACTTCCGCTACGTGGACGACAGGTTCGAGATCGACAAGCCCGAGATGATCCTCTACGACGGCGACGGCCCGGACGCCTCCGTGGTGGGGCTCTCCTACTACATCCTCCACGACAGCGAGGTGGAGCCCACCCAGGGCTTCACCGGCCCCAACGACCACTTCCACCGCCATGTCGGTCTGTGCGTGGGTGCCCGGGGGGTCATCGGCGACTCCACCACCACCCCCGAGGAGTGCGCGGCGATGGGTGGTCGCAAGGCCGACGGGACGGCAGGGTGGATGAACCACGTGTGGATCGTGCCGGGCTGCGAGAGCCCGTGGGGCATGTTCTCGGGCGCGACCCCGCTGTTGGATCGGACCATGGGCCAGCGCTCGGGCACGGACGGCGGTGGGTGTGCCGGCAGTGGGGTGCGGGACCGCTACGACCTGACCCCCGGCTCGCAGACGAACACCCCCACCACGGTCTGGGGCGGCAGCGAAGCCGCGGCCGGCGGCTGAGGGGCGGAACCGCTCGGCTACTCAGCTCACCCTGAGGTCCCCTCGGCGCTGCTCAGCGGCGGTTCGGCTGGCTGTCCCGGTAGCGCTCCTGTAGCTCCCGCTTGAGGATCTTGCCCGCCGGGTTGCGGGGGATGGCGTCAACGATCTCGAGCTGCTCGGGGACCTTGATCATCATCAAGCCCTCACCCTTGAGGAACTCGACCATCTCGTCGAAGGCCAGCGGCTCCTCGCCCTCCGCCGTGGTCACCACGGCGCATACCCGCTCCCCGCTCACCGGGTCGGGCAGCCCGATCACCGCCACGTCGGCGACCTTGGGGTGCTTGTAGAGGTGGTCCTCGACCTCCTTGGCCGAGACGTTCTCACCCTTGCGGATGATGATGTCCTTCAGGCGGCCGGTGATCGTGAGCATGTTGCGCTCGTTGAGCACTCCGAGGTCACCGGTGCGGAAGTAGCCCTCCTCGTCGAAGGCTTCGTCGTTCAACGAAGGGTCGAGGTAGCCGAGCATCAACTGGGGAGCCTTGGCCCGCACCTCACCCTCCTCGCCGATGGCCGCGATCGTCCCGTCGGTCTTCACCAGCTTGAGCACCACGCCCGGCATCGGCGAGCCCTCGGTGTTGGCCAGGTCGTCGTCCGAGTCGTCGACGGCGGCCATGGTGAGGATCGGTGCCTCGGTGAGCCCGTAGCCCGACAGGATGCCCGCCGAGTTCGGGAAGGCCTCCTTCATCTCCTGGTGCAGTGCCGGAGGCTTGGGAGCGCCGCCCCCGGGGAACCCTCGCACCTGTGGGAAGATCGGGGTGTCGCTCGCCCGCTGCGCGGCCAGGTACACCTGGTGGAACACGGTGCCCGAACCGGCCAGGGTCACGCCTTCCTTGCCGAGGATCTCCACCACCTGGTCCGGCACGAAGGCCTGGAAGAGGATGTTCTGGCAGCCGGTCATGAGGCTGGTGAACAACCAGGTGATGCCCCCGATGTGGGGGAACGGAAAAGCCAGCGCGTTGCGGTCGGCGTCGGTGACCGCGAGCCGCTCGGCCATGCCGCGAGCCACGGCGTGGATGGTCTCGTCGGTGTGCTGCGCGCCCTTGGGGTCGGCGGTGGTGCCCGACGTGTAGAACAGCCACCGCACCTCCTGGCCACTCGCCGGGGGAGGCGGCAGCGACGACGGATCAGCCTCGGGCAGCGAGCGATCGCACAGCAGCACCTCGAGCCCGGGATTCTGCTCGGCGATGCCGCTGGCCATGGCCTGGAAGTCGAAGTTGGCGAAGCTGGAGGGCACCACCAGCAGCTTCGCTCCGGCTTGGCGGACGCAGAAGCCGACCTCACGCTCGCGGTAGATGTGCAGGATCGGGTTCTGGGTGGCACCGACGCGGGCGATCGCGGCGACCAGCACCATCGACTCGAGCCAGGTGGGCAGCTGCCAGGTCACCACGTCGCCCGGACCGATGCCTCGCTCGGCCAGTGCCGCCGCGGTGCGCTCAGCGCGGTCGCGGAACCCGGCGAAGGTGAGCTCGCGGCCACTCTCGTCGACGGCCATCCGTGCGTCGGGGCTGAGCCTGGCTCTCGTGTCGACCAGCTCCCACAGCGTGCGCCCTTCGAGCATCGGCCCTCCTCCGTGCCGGGATGGTCGGGGCTGCCGGCCCCGGATCTGATGGGCCGTCAGTTTAGGCAGGAGCGGGATGGCCGGCAGCGGTGACCCGTGCCCGACCCGTCAGCTCGGCGCCGGTCGCACGACGTGAGCCCGCACGTGGGTGCCAGCCTCGTCGAGGAACCCCTTCGAGCGAGCGTAGACGAGCATGCCCTCGAACCCCGCGGGCCAGTCCTTCCCCACCGCGCCCGCCGACAGGTGTCGAACCGCGTCGACCGAGATCCACACCCGGTCGGGGTCACCCTCGACCGGCCGGCCCACGTCGCGGTGCTGGAGCAGCGACGCGACCTCCTCCGGTGAGCGGTTGCCCGGGTCCTCGAGGTGGAAGCGGCTGAAGTCGTCCGGCTCCTCGAGCGAGAGCTCGCCGGTGACCAGGTCGATGCGTAGGTACATGCGAGGCACCATAACGGGACCGGACATCATGGATCCGATGACCGAGATCGTTCGCAGGCGGGTCGTGGTCTCCGGCCGGGTGCAGGGGGTGTGGTTCCGTGACTCCTGCCGGGAGCACGCCCGCCAGCACGGGGTACAGGGTTGGGTGCGCAACCTGCCAGACGGCCGGGTCGAAGCGGTCTTCGAGGGACCCCCGGACCGCGTCGACGCACTCGTGGCCTGGTGCCACCAGGGACCACCACGGGCGCAGGTCGACGACGTCGAGGTCACCGGCGAGGCGCCCGAGGGCATCCGGGGTTTCGACATCGTCCGCTGACCGGCGGCGGTGGCGGGCCGTCGCGGGCGAGCGCCTGCGCCACCCGCGCGCCTCAGCGTGTGGCCACCGCGGCGACCGGGGCGCTGCACCCACCGCTCACCGGTTCGGGTGTCGCGGTGAAGAGGAACTCGTAGATCCCATCCTCCGCGCACGCCGCGGCGAGATCCTCCAGATCGAAGTTCTGCCCCTGGAGCTGGCCCATGTCGCGCAGGTGGATCATGTGCACCGGCATCATCGACGCCCAGTCCTCGGGGGGCCACACCTCGAACACGTAGGTGTCGTCGACGATCACCCCGATGTCGTGGTCGTGCACCCACTCGATCGTCTTGGTCGACAGGCCCGGGCAGTCGTGGTTGTAGCCCCACACGTCGCCCTGGCGGTAGAGCTGCATGTGCCCCGTGCGCACCAGCACCGCGTCGCCCGGCTCGAGGTCGACCTTCGCTCGCTCGACGGCGGCATCGAGATCTTCGGCGGTGATCGCGTAGCCCGGCTCGAGTCGCTCGACGCCCTTCACCGCTGGCACGTCGAGCAGCACCCCCCGGGTGACCACCGGGCCGATCTTGTCCACCCCGCACCGGGTGGCGCCACCCGCCGCCGTGACCGACTCCGCTGGGAAGCCGTTGTACATCGAGCCGTCGTAGGTCACGTGCGCCAACGCGTCGATGTGGGTGCCCGCGGCGAGGGCCATCACCACCATGTCGTCGTTGAAGCAGGCGTCGTGCACGCTGCCGGTGTAGGTCTCGTTTAGCGTGAGCATCGAGTGCACCGGGTTGAACCGCCTGGGCGCACCGCCTTCCTGCGGCGAGCCCGCACCGAGCGGCATGGTCAGGCTGATGGACCACCCGGTGCGCACCGCCGCCGCGCCGCGACGGGCGGCCTCCGCATCGATCAGGTTGGCGGTGCCCCGCTCGTCCTGCTCACCCCACCGGCCCCAGTTGCTGACCCTGGCGGCCAGCTCCTGCAGCTCCGCCGAGAGCGGCATCAGAACGTGAGCACACCACGGGCCAGCTCGCCGTGGTGCATGTCGTCGATGGTGCGCTGCACGTCCTCGAGCGGGTACGTGCGGGTCACCAGCTCGTCCAACTTCAGCCTGCCGGCCAGGTACAGCTCGACGAACAGCGGGATGTCCTTGTGCGGACGGCCCGCGCCGTAGCGGCACCCCATGATCGTCTTGTCGTTGTAGAGGGTGCTCACCTGGAACGCCGCCTCGGTGCCGAACTTGGGCACGCCGAGGATCACACAGGTGCCACCCCAGTCGAGCAGGTCGATCGCCTGGCGGATGAGCGCCGGATGACCCACACACTCGAACGACACGTCGACCCCGTTCGGGCAGATCTCCTTCACCGCCTCCGCGGTGTCGACCTGGGAGGCGTCGATGAAGTGGGTGGCCCCGAACTGCTTGGCCAGCTCGCCCTTCTTCGGGTTGGTGTCGACCGCGATGATCGGCAACGCATCGGCGAGGGCACAGCCCTGGATGACGTTCAGCCCGATGCCACCGACACCGATCACCACCACGCTCTGGCCGTGGGTGACCTTCGCCCGGTTGAACACCGCGCCCACCCCGGTGATCACCCCGCAGCCGAGCAGGGAAGCCACCTCGAAGGAGACCTCCTTGCTGATCGGCACGCACTGGCGGCCCTTCACGATGGTCTCCTCGGCGAACGCCCCGATGTTCGCGAACTGCAACACCTTGCGGTCACCCTGGCGGAACGGGGCCGACATCTTCCCGATCGACTCGCGGCAGTGCGTGGGGCGACCGCTGTCGCAGGCGGCGCAGGCGCCGCAGTTCGACAGGGTCGAGATCACCACGTGGTCGCCGAGTTGCAGGCCGGTGACGCCTTCGCCGATCTCGGTGACCACCCCCGCGCCCTCGTGACCGAGCACCACCGGGGTCGGGAACGGGATGGTTCCGTCGATCACGCTCACGTCGCTGTGGCAGACCCCCGCCGCTTCGATCCGCACCCGGACCTCGCCGGCGCGCAGGTCACGGGTCGACAGGTCGGTGGCGACCACCAAGCCGCTCTCGTCGAAGACCACCCCTCTCATGGCCGTCCTTCCCTTCGTCAGCCTGCTCAGCCCGGCCAGACGATCGACTGGAGCTCGCTGTAGGCGTGGAAGCCGAACCGCCCGCCGTCGCGTCCCACACCGCTCTTCTTGAAGCCGCCGAAGGGCATCTCGTGGTTGCGCTGCACCGAGTTGATGCCCACGTTGCCCGTGCGCAGCTTCTTGGCCACGCTGAACGCCTTCGCCGTGTCGGTCGAGAAGACGTAGTCGTACAGGCCGAAGTCGGTGCTGTTGGCGAGGGCAGGCGCCTCGTCCTCGTCGTCGAAGGGCACCACCACCACCACCGGGCCGAAGATCTCCTCCTGCACCACCCGCATACCGGGCTTGCCGTCGGCGATGAGGGTGGGCGCCACGTAGAAGCCCCGGCCACCGATGTCGGGGCGCTCACCGCCGACGACGACCGTGGCGCCTTCCTCCCGGCCCGAGCGGATGTAGCCCTCGACCCGCTCGCGGTGCGCGCCGGTGATCACCGGGCCGACCACCGTGTCGGGCTCCAGCGGGTCGCCGACCTTCAGCCGACCGGCCGCCGCCGCGAGCCCCTCGACCAGCCGGTCGTAGATGCCGCGCTGGGCGAGAACCCGGGTTGGTGCCGTGCAGATCTGGCCGGAGTGGAACGCCCACACCGAGCTGATGGCCCCGACCGCGGTCTTCAGGTCCGCGTCGTCGAACACGATGGCCGCGCCCTTGCCACCCAGCTCGAGCAGCAGCCGCTTCATGTCACCCCCCGCCACCTCGCCGATGCGCTGGCCCACCGCGGTGGAGCCGGTGAAGCTGATCATGTCGACGTGCGGGGACGCCACCAGGGCCTCAGCCGGCGCGGGGCTCTCCGAGACCACGATGTTGACCACCCCGGGCGGGAATCCCGCCTCCTGGAAGACCTCACCGAGCTTCACGATGGCGAGGGGATCCTGGGGAGCGGGCTTGACCACCACGGTGTTGCCCATGGCGAGCGCCGGGCCGAGCTTGCCGGCCATGTTCACCAGCGGGAAGTTGTAGGAGGTGATGCAGGTGACCACCCCCACGGGAGCCCGCCGGGCGACGCCACCCATGATGCCGCCGGGGCCCAGCGCGGTGGTCGGCATGATCCCGGGCTCGATCGGGATCATCAGCTCCTGCTCGATACCCTGGGCGTAGCGGCGCAGGCGGGTGGCGGCGGTGGGCACTTGCATGGTCTTGGTTACCCGCAGCGTGGCGCCGGTCTCCGCCTGCACCAGGGGTACCAGCTCCTCGAAGCGGGCCTCGAGCAGATCGGCCGCCCGGTCGAGGAGCTGCGCCCGCTGCTCGGGCTTGGTGCGCGACCACGCGGGGAAGGCCTCGGCGGCGGCGCTCGCCGCGGCCTCGGCGTCGGCGATCGACGCGTTGGGGGCGTGGCCGACCACCTCCTCGGTGGCCGGGTTCACGATCGGGTAGCTGCCGTTCCCCGGGTCGACCCACTCGCCACCGACGAGCAGGCGGTAACCGTCCGACTCGGCGCTCATACCGCTAGGTCGAGGCGGTAGAGATCGATCGCGTTGCCCCGGACCAGCCGACGGATGGTGGCGGGCGGGAGATGCCCCATGAGCTTCCAGGCCGTCTCCTTGGTGTGCGGCCAGGTGCTGTCGGAATGGGGGTAGTCGGTCTCGAAGAGGATGTTGTTCACCCCGATCTTGTCCAGCGCATCAGGGGTGAGCCCGTGCTGGTCGTCGAAGAAGCAGGCGTAGATCTGCTGCGCGTAGTAGGTGCTCGGCGGATTCGGCACCAGGTCACCGACGCCACCCCAGCCGCGGTTCGCCTCCCAGACCTTGTCGGCCCGCTCGAGGATGTAGGGGATCCAACCGAGCTGGCCCTCCGCGTAGGCGAGCCGCAGGTTCGGGAACTTCGGCAGCACCCCGGACATGAGGAAGTCGACCATCGACATCATGCAGTTGGTGAAGGTCATCGTGGAGCCGACCGCCGGGGGCGCGTCCTCGGAGGTGGAGGGCATCTTCGATGACGAGCCGATGTGCATGTTCACCACCACGCCGGTCTCGTCGCAGGCAGCGAAGAACGGGTCCCAGTAGCCGGAGTGGATCGACGGCAGGCCGAGGAACGGCGGGATCTCGCTGAAGCAGGTGGCGGTCACCCCTCGGGCCGCCATCCGGCGGACCTCCGCGGCGGCGAGCTCCGCATCCCACAAGGGGATGATCATGAGCGGGATCAGCCGGCCGTTCGTGCCCGCGCACCACTCGTCGACCATCCAGTCGTTGTAGGCCTGCACGCACAGCAGGCCGAGCTCCCGGTCGTTCATCTCGGTGAAGGTCTGGCCGCAGAAGCGCGGCATCGTGGGGAAGCACATCTGGGCTTCTGTCCAGTTGAGGTCCATGTCCTCGAGGCGGGCCTTCTGGTCGTAGCAGCCTGGGCGCATGTCCTCGTAGGTGATCGGGGTGACGGTGACCTGCTCCCGCGGCACCCCCACGGCGGCCGCCAGCCGCGTGTGGGGGATCGCCTTGTCCTCGAACACCCACCAGTCGGCGAGCGGGCCCTCGCCCTCCTCGCCCATCTCGTAGGCGAACTTGCCGCCGATGAAGGTCATGGACTTCACCGGATGGCGCTCGATGTGGGGGCCGACCTCCTTGTACTTCTGGGGGAGCCGGTCCTGCCAGACGTTCGGTGGCTCGATGACGTGGTCGTCGACCGAGATGATCTTGGGGAGGTCCTCCATGGCCGCATCCTAGCCCAAAAATGAAACAGGTTCTAGTGGCGGGATAGGGTGCGGGCATGGACTACCCGGCGATCCCACACGAGTCGATCGAGGCCGGCGCCGCCCTGTTCACGCTGGTCGAGCCGCATCGGGGCCACGAGGTGGCCTACAACCGATGGTACGAGCGCGACCACTTCTACGCCGGGTGCCTGATCGGGCCCCTCTGGTTCGCCGGCCGGCGCTGGGTGGCCACCCGGCCGCTGAAGGAGTTGCGCTACCCGGCTACGACCCCCTTCCTGCCGGACATCGCCGCGGGCTCCTACCTGGCGACCTACTGGATCCTGAAGGGTCACGAGCAGGAGGCCATCACCTGGGGGACGACCCAGGTGAACTGGCTGCACCCGGCGGGACGGATGTTCGAGCATCGCGACCACGTACACACGCTCATGTACGTCCACCGGTGGGCGCTGTCGCGCGATGCCGACGGTGTGCCGGCCGCGCTGGCGCTCGACCATCCCTTCGGTGGCCTGGTGGCGGTGATGGTCGATCGCCGAGAATCGACGGAGCCCCGAGCGATGTCGGGCTGGCTGCGGGAGCAGTGCCTGCCCTCGCTCATGGCCGGGACCCCATGGGCCTTGACGTGCGCGCTGACCCCGATCCCCCTCCCGGCGGACGCCCCGGTGTTCCAACCCGAGAACCCTGGTGTGGAGCGGCGGATGCTGCTGATGTGCTTCGTGGACGGCGACCCCCGCGAGTGTTGGGGCACCTTCGCCGGATTGGGCGACGCGGTGCGCGACGGGGGACTCGGTGAAGTCTCCTACGTGGCACCGTTCATCCCCACGATCCCCGGCACCGACACCTACGCCGACCAGCTCTGGTAACCGCCCGAGCTGACCCCGTCCACCAACCACCCCGAACCTCCGAACTGTTCACCCATCCGCGGTACCCGACCGCGCACCGCTGAACAGTTCCGCGTGCGGGATCGTCCGGCGACGGACAGTCACGCGACCGCGCGGCGCTACCGAGCCAGACCTTCGGCCTCCCGGATGGCGGCGATCACCCGATCCGGGCGGTACCAGACATCGAACTCGGGGATCTGGAACCACGATCCACCCCGCCCCCTCGAGCCGACGCCGGCGCTGCGCGTCGCGTGCCCGATCGCTCACGCTCGAGTGGTACAGGTCACTCTGGACCTCGTCGATCGGGCGCTCCACCAGCAACTCCCGCAGTGCCAGCTGGTGTGGCGTCGGCGCGCAGCCCGCGACCCGCAGCACCCGGGGGGAGAGGCGGACCAGCTGCCCGCGCCGGACACGCTGATCGATCAGCCAGCGAGGAACGCCGAGGGCCCGCAACTGGCGCATGGCCACCACCGCATGCTGGTGGGTGGCGAGCTCGGCGATGGTGTGGTCGTGGTCCATGGCGGCCATCTCACCAGGACCCAGGGACACTCTCGGAGGCACGCCCTCCCCACCCCCCGACCATGAACTGTTCAGCTCCACGCGGTCGCAGACCGCGAATCAATGAACAGTTCGATGGGGGCGGGACCGGGAGGGGCGGGGGCGTCAGCCTACGAACCGATTGACCGCGAAGCGGCCGATCAGTACCCAGTTCGTCCACAGGGCCACCCCAGCGAGCACCGCCAGCAGCGGCCAGCGCAGCCAGCTCGGGAGCCGGTAGCCGATCGAGGCGTACACCGGGTAGATGACCCAGTCCGCCAGCACGAACCGGTTGAAGCTCGCCAGCACGCTCGAGCAGAGGGGCAGCGCGATCATGGCCACGCCGAGCACCCACGACTCCATGGGGAACCGGTCACGCCTGCTGAACGCCACATAGGCGATCGCCGCCAGCACGATCGGTACGCACCACAGGTCGAGGTTGCGCGCCACCAGCGCCGGCACCATCACCGTCGAGGGTTCCGGATCGAGGTTGGCGAACCCCTGAGCCACCGAGCTCCACGGCCAGCTCAGCTCCCGCCCCCAGTCGTCCTGCACCTTCGCCCAGGCGAACGGGTCACCGACCTGGTGCCACATCGTGAGCAGCACGAGGCTCAGGCCCACCACCCCTGCAATCGCGTAGGTGACCGCCCACCGATCGACCCGGCGCTGGCGGATGATCCGAGCGAGCACCAGCACCGCAGGCACGACCACCCCGATCGAGCGGGTGGTGCCGATGGCCACCAGACACGCCGCGGCGATGCCGTGCCGCCCCCGCCGGTCGGCCCAGATGGCGCCGGCCCCGAGGGCGATGAACAACCCTTCCGAGTAGAAGGCCCACAGGAACAGCGATGCCGGGAAGAGTGCGAGCAGCGCGACCGCCAGCCGGGCGACCCGCTCGCCCTTCCACGCCTTCGCTGCTCCCCATACCGTCACGAACGCCGCCAGTCCCGTGAGGGTGACCGTGACGTGCACCGCGATCGCGTCGGACCCGGTCAGCCAGTAGAGCGGCGTCGCCAGCCACGAGATCCCGGGGAAGAACGCGTGGCTCGGCATCACCGGCCGGGGGTTCCAGTAGCCGTAGTGCAGGATGCGCAGGTAGTGCTCGCCGTCGTAGTTGAACGCGGTGTACACGCCTGATCCGTCCTGCCGCAGCAGAGCCGCGAGCTGGTAGAGGCGCCACCCGACGTACACCGCGACGGGGAACCGCACGCCCCGCAGGAGCCGGGAGCGAGCGGCGGGGCGCGCTCGTTCCCTCGCCGTCTCGGGAGGCGCGGCGCGGGTCTCCGGCGACTCGAGCTGGGCGGGGCGATCGTCGGTGGGGACGGTCGTCACTGGCGTGATCGTACGAACCGTTGCCGAACCGCCGCACGTCAGGTCCGACGCCCACGGTTCGGGTCGCGCGACCGGTCAGGCGTCGCGCTGGGGATCGCCGAGCAGCTCGCCGAGCAGGTGATCGACCTGCGCGCTCGGCAGGATGCTGCCGCCGTCGACCAGCAGGTTCTGACCGGTGACGTAGCCAGCCAGATCCGAGCACAGGAACGCCACGACCTTCGCCACGTCCTCGGCGGTACCGGCCCGGCGAAGCGGCGTCCGCCGCTCGAGGGTCTCGATCCACGCGGGGTTCGCGAAGGCGAACTCGGTGAGGTGGGTGCGGATGAACCCCGGGGACACGCAGTTCACCCGGATGCCCTCAGGGCCGTATTCGAGGGCCGCGCTCCGGGTGAGTGCGATCACCCCCGCTTTGGCCGCCGCATAGGGGGCCTCGCCCCTCGTGGGGCGCACCCCGCTCACCGACGCCACGTTCACGATGCTCCCCCCGCCCGAGGCGCGCAGGTGGGGCACCACTGCCCGGATGCCGTTGAACGCGCCCTTCAGGTTGACCGCGATCAGCCGTTCCCACTCGGCCTCGGCGTACTCGTCCAGCGCCTTGAGGTTGCCGATCCCCGCGTTGTTGACCAGGCCGGTCAGCCCGCCCAGGTCGCGGGCCGCGCCGGCGATGGCCTCCTGCATGGCATCGGTGTCGGCGACGTCCACCTCGACGGACACACCATCGAGGTCCCGGGCGACCCGCTGCGCGGCGGTGCCGTCGACGTCGAGCACCGCCACCCGGGCGCCCTCGGCCACGAGGCGGTGCGCGGTCGCCTCCCCGATGCCCGATCCGCCGCCCGTGACGGCGACCCGTTGCCCGTCGAGCAGTGCCATCAGCGCGCGTACCGGGAGCGGATCCGCAGCCATCCGATCACGTCGCCAGCACTCCCCCGTCCACCGCCATGGCATGGCCGGTGACGAACGACGCCGCATCGGAGCACAACCACACGATCGCTTCCGCCACTTCCTGCGGTGTGCCCAGACGGCCGATGGGCTGCATGCGACCCATCCCTTGCAGGGTCTGCTCGTCGCCGCCGGCGAAACCTTCGAGCATCTGGGTTCGCACGTTGCCAGGGCACACCGCGTTGACCCGGATGCCACTCCTCGCGAACTCCAAGGCCACGCTCTTGGTCAGACCGATCACCCCGTGCTTGCTGGCGACGTACGCGGGCAGGTGAGCGAAGCCCATCAGCCCCGCGGCGGAGGCGACGTTCACGATCGCACCGCCGCCCGCGGTCACCATCGCGCTGATCTCGGCCCGGAGGCACATGAACGTGCCCGTGAGGTTCACCGCGAGGGTGCGCTCCCAGTCCTCGAGGGTCTGGTCGGTGAGCGCCGCATAGGCGCCTGGACGGCCGGCGTTGTTCACGGCGACGTCGAGTCGCTCGAAGCGGTCCAGAGTGGCAGCGACCATCGCCTCCACCTCATCAGGCACGGCGACGTCGGTGCGCACGAAGACCGCCTCCCCGCCGCTGGCATGGACCGCGTCGGCGACGCCGGCACCTTGCACGTCGTCGAGGTCGGCCACCACCACCCTGGCGCCGGCGGCCGCGAGCTGCTCCACCGTCGCTCGCCCGATGCCCGACGCTCCGCCGGTGACCAGCGCGACCTTCCCAGCGAACGAGCCGCTCATGCCGGGGGCCCGTCGATCACGATGGTCGGCTCGCTGGTCACCATCCACACCAGCGAGTCGGTGTCGAGGAAGCGCTGCTCGTCCGGGGCGATGAGCTCGGCGTAGGCCGGTTCGGCGATGAACGCCTCCAACGCTGCCGGGGTCACCATCCACTGGATGGTGACCCCATCGAAACCCTCGGTGCCCATCCAGCCGGCGAGGGCGGTCCGGCGGTGCTGCTCGTAGCGCACGATGTGGCGGGCCAGCTCCGGGGTGTTGGCGATCAGCGGGCCGTGACGGTTCTCCCAGTGGTCGTAGAACTCCTCCAGGGTCAACCCCGGTTTGCGCTTCAGGAACGCGACGAGCTTCACCATGGGCTCACGCTAGCGGAACGAGAACGCGTTCTACTTGGGGTCGAAGCGGGTGGTGCTGTGGAACGACGTGTTGCCCACCAGGTCCACGAACATCATCCGCTCGGCGAACCGCCACCCCCCGGCGGGGTCGCGCACGAACCGATCGTGGTAGCGGCCAGCCATCACCACCTGCAGCCCGAAGGCGGGAGGCACGGCTTGGAGCACCGAGACCACCGACCTCGACAAGGCGACTGTCCGGTCGCCGCCCACCTCGACCACGAGGTTGCTGACCACGTGGAGGGTCCGGGGCGAGCCGTCATGGAAGCGCATGCCCTGCTCGATCACCCGGCGGAACGCCGCACCGCCGGCACGGGGCTCGCGGCCGGCGAGGGTGAAGGTCGCCTCACCGAAGAGCTCCTCGACCCGGTCGAGGTCCGCGTCGTCGATCGCCTCGGCCAAACCGAAGACCAGGTTGGCGATGGCCCGCTCGTCGGGGATCGGGTCGCTGCCGCTCGTCACGACCGCCGGTCCGGGCACGCCACCGGGGTCACTGCAGGTAGTGCCCGCCGTTCACCGGGAGGCTCTGGCCGGTGACCGCTCGGCTGAGGGACGACGAGAAGAACAGCACGGCACCGGCGATCTCCGAGGAGGGCACGATGTAGCCGAGGCAGGTCTGGTCCGCGACCTTGGCGTACTCCTCCTCGAAGCTCGTGCCGTTCTGCTCGGCGAGGTGGTTGAGGTACCACTCCACCGAGCTGCCCCAGATGTAGCCGGGGTGGATGCCGTTCACCCGTACGCCGTCGCGCCCGAGTTCCCGAGCCAACGTGCGGGTGGCGGTGGCGAGCGCCCCCTTGGATGCCGCGTACGCCCCGAAGTTCGGCTCCACCAGGTGCACCGACATGGTGTTGATCATCACGATGTGGCTCTCCTCGTGCTCCTTGAGCAGTGGGAGCACGGCCTTCGTGAGCTGCAGGGTGCCCCAGAGGTTGACGTCGAAGGTGGCTTTCCACTCGTCGAGGTCGGAGTCCTCGAAGGACTTGTAGTTGCCGTCGTGGAAGGCGTTGTTGACCAGGATGTGGGCGGTGCCCAGCTCCCGCCGGACGGTCTCCGCCAGGCGGTCGCAGTCGACCCGGCTGGAGATGTCGGTCCGCACGCACACCGCCCGCCGGCCCAGCCCCTCGACCTCCTCCGCCACCGCGGCCATCCGGTCCTCACGGCGCGCGGCCATGACGATGTCAGCGCCTTCGCGCGCCAGCGCCAGCGAGATGTCCCGGCCCATGCCCGGGCCGAGCCCCGAGACGATGGCCACCTTGCCTTCCAGCAACACGACGCCTCCTCGTCACTCCTGGTCGTCGAGCAAGGGCGCCACCTCGCGCCCGAACGCTTCGATCAGCTCGCAGTACTCACCCACCGACGATGCCCGGAACATGACCTGGAGCTGGTTCACGCCGATCGACGCGAACCGGCGCAGCCCGGCTGCGATCTCCTCGGGTGATCGGGTCATGTCGATCGGGCCGGTGTTCACCCCGATGTCGATGGGCACGTCGCCCCGCCGGTCCCGGATGAACTGCACTGCGGCCTTCATGCCCATCTCGGGCGGTCCCTGCGGGAGCCAGCCGTCGCCCCGATCCGCGGCCCGGCGCAGCGCCGCCCGCGACGAGCCACCCACCCAGATCGGTGGCCCGCCGGGCTGCACCGGGCGGGGTCGCAGGCCCGCGTCGCGCACCGGCCAGGTCTCACCGTCATGGAGCGGGTACTCGTCGGTGAACGCGGCCCGGACCACGTCGATCGCCTCGTCGAGGAGCTGGCCGCGGCGATCGAAGTCGACACCTAGCAGCTCGAACTCGTCGCGCACGTGACCGGCGCCGACACCCAGGATCGCCCGTCCCTTCGACACCGTGTCGAGGGTCAGGAACCCCTTGGCCGTCATCAGCGGGTGTCGGTAGGGCAGGACGTAGACGTGGCTGAGCAGGCGGGTGCGGTCGGTGACCGCCGCCAAGTAGCCGAGCGTGGTGAGGGTGTCCCACCACGTCGTGCTCATCACCTCGTCGTGGGGGCGAGGGATGGCCACGTGGTCGCACACCGCGACGTAGAAGAACCCTGCGGCGTCGCATGCCCGGGCGATGGTGGCCAGCTCGTCGATGCCGCAGGTCGCCTCCCAGGCCTGTGCGTACCGGGTGCTCTGCGACTGCACCGGAAGCTGGATCCCGTAGACGAGCCGACCCGGCGGGATGATTGCGGCCACCGCCCTCCCCAAACAATAGAAACGTGTTCTCGTTCCGCACTCTCGCAGGTCCGGGCTCTTCGCGCCACCCGTCCCGGTAGGACTGCGACTGCGGTGGGCTCAGCGGTGGATGACCCGCTCGGCGAACGCCGACATCTGCGCTTCGAGGCGCGCCAGGTCCCCTTCCCGGGTCGAGATGACCAGGCGCGCCGCGCCCTGCTCCTCGGCCCGCTCGACGTCGTCGGGCCCGATCACGTCGAGCAGCCCTCCCAGTGACAGCTCGATGGCTTCCGGGTCGCGCCCGGCCTCGAGCGCTGCGGCCCGCACCAGCGACATCCGCTCCGCGAGTGCATTGCCATCGAGCCCGAGAGGCTGGAACCCGTCACCGACCCGACCCGCCCGGCGGGCGGCTGCCGCCGAATGGCCGCCGACGTGGATCGGCACGCCGCCGGGCTGCACAGGTCGGGGTCTGCTGATCGCCCGCTCGAAGGAGAAGAAACGCCCCCGATACGTCGCCTCCTCCTCACGCCAGAGAGCACGCATGGCCTCGATGGCCTCGTCGGTGCGGGCCCCACGGCTCTCGAAGTCCACGCCCACCGCCTCGATCTCCTCCCGCATCCACCCCACCCCGACACCGAGGCGTAGCCGGCCACCGGAGAGCGCGTCGATGGTCGCGAGTCGCTTGGCGAGCTGCACGGGATGGTGCTCGGGCAGGACCAGGATGCCGGTGGCCAGCACGATGCGCTCGGTCACCCCCGCCAGGAAGGCGAGCAGGTCAAGCGGATCGGGGATCGGGCACTCGTCGGGTAGCGGCATGCGCCCGCCCGCGGCATAGGGGTAGCGGGCCGCGTAGCCGGCCTGCACCACGACGTGCTCGACGGTGTAGAGGGACTCGAACCCGACCGCCTCCGCGTGCCTGGCGAAGCGGGCCATCCAGGCCGGGTCGGCGGTGACACCCGCTCGGTAGGGGGGGAGGATGCCGAAACGCATCGGGCGATGGTAGGCGCCACCGGCAAGGGGCTAGGTGCCCGCCGGTGGCCGCTGACCGGTGACGGTCGTGTAGACGATGCGGGCCATGCTCCGCTGCAAATCATCGGTGCGGATGCCCCAGAACTCGAAGCCGTAGCGGTGGGCGGCCACGTGAGCGAGCATCGAGACCAGCACGCCGGCGGTGGCCATGGGGTCGAGGTCGGCGGGATGGCGGCCGCTCTTCGCCGCGGCCTCGATGACCTCGGCCAGCGCGTTGGTCAACCCGTTGAGGAGCGCCACCCGGATCTTGCGGAAGCGCTGGTCGCCTTCGTCGGTGGCTAGGTCCACCACCCGGAGCACCGCGCGGTGCTCCTCCCAGAAGGCCATGACCTCCTCCACCACCCCCATCGCGGTCTCGTAGGCGGGCCGGCCCTTCCAGTTCCCGTCCCGCACCACGCCGCTGAGCCGGGCGCTGCCCGCCTGGGACATCTCCTCCGCCAGCACGAGGATCGCGCTCTCCACCTCGGGGAAGTACTGGTAGAAGGTCGCCGGCGAGGTACCCGCCCCGCGGGCGATGTCGACGACCTTCAGGTCCCGGTACGAGGTGGACCGCAGCATCTCGGCCGTCCGCTCGAGCAGGCGCTGGCGGGTGGCCCGACCCCGGCGGCCCGGCACCCGGCCGTCCGCGGCCCGCAGCTCGTCGTCGGCCACGTCCGGGGAGGGCATGCTCACCCGCCTCACGTTAGCCCTCCACCCCCTGCAACTGACGATACGTCAGCTCGGGCTACGGTGCAGGCGGAACAGGCGGAGGATCCGCCACCCGGAGGAGGGAGGCAGCTCGATGCGCACCCGGTCCCGCTGGTCGATGGTCGTGCTGACGCTGGCGCTGCTCGCCGGGTGCAGCACGTCCGACGATGGTTCGGTCGGCGGCGACGGGGTGGTCGTGGAGGACACCGAACCACCCGCCGAGGCGATCGCGGTGACACCCAGCCCGCTCGGCGACATCCTGGTGGACACCGAGGGCATGACGCTGTATGTCACGTTGAACGACATCGGCGGCGTGCCGACCTGCGTCGATGCCTGTGCCCGGACCTGGCCGCCGTTCGTGGCCGATGCCGTCGAACCACCAGCGCAGTTCGACATCACGGACTTCGAGCAGGTGCCGCTCCCGGACGGCACGTTCCAGATCGTCTACAAGGGCCACCCGCTCTACCGCTTCAGCGGCGACCGGGCCCCCGGTGACACGAACGGCCAGGGGATGGACGGGGTGTGGTACGTGCTGGGCCTCGACGGCCAGCCCATCAGGACCCCCTCGAGCTGAGCCAGGCACCCAGGATCTCGCTGGCCGCGGGCAGGGTGGCCACCAGCGACAGGGTGTTGTCGAGCACCGCCTCCGCGTAGTCCTCGGGGATGCCGGCCACCGCGTCGCGGGGCATCACCATCTGGTAGCCGGCATTGACCGCGTCGAACGCGAAGTCGAGCATCCCGACGTTCACCGACACGCCGACCCCCACGATGGTGGTGACCCCGAGGTTGCGCAGCACCGCGTCGAGGTCGGTGCCACCCATGGGGCCGAGGCCGTGGAGGCGGGTGAGCACCACGTCGCTCTCGGCCACGCCGATCTCGGGGATCACCTCCACCGCCGGCGTGCCCGGGGTGAGGGGCACAGGGGTCTTCAACATGCCCATGAACAGCCGGGCGTTGTGGTTCGAGCCCCTACCGTCGGGACGCCGGGCCGCCACGCAGTGCACGACCGGGACCCCGGCCTGGCGAGCGGCGGCAGCCAGGCGGGCCGCGTTGGGAATCATCCGCCGGCGAGCGATCTCGGCAAGTTGCGGCAACGCGGCCGGCTCGCCGATCACCCCGTTCTGGCACTCCTGGGTCACCAACGCGGTGTGACCGGGGGCGACGAGGTCTCGCAGGTCGACCGGCATGAGCTCACCGAAGGTAGTCGTCCGCGAAGCGGCGCAGCCCGTCCACCGCTTCCCGTGAGCGGGTCCAGGGCACGACGATCAACCGGTCGACGCCGGCCTCGGCCCACCGTTCGAGGTCCGCGGGATCGCGTACCGCACCCATCACCGTCACCTGCACGGGTCGATCGGCGCGCCCGTACTCCTCCTCGAAGGCTCGCAACTTGCGTACCTGCGGGACGACGGACTCCGGGGTGTGGGACATCCCGATCCAGCCGTCACCAAGGCGGGCGGCACGGCGCAGGGCCCGATCGCTCTCGCCGCCGACAACGATCGGCGGGTGGGGGTGCTGGACCGGCTTGGGCTCGAACATCACCGGCGCGAAGTCGAAGAACTCGCCGTGGTGCTCGATCACCTCCTCGGTCCAGAGCCGCTTGCACACCTCGATGGCTTCGTCCAGGCGCCGGCCGCGGGTCGCGGGGTCGAGGCCGACCGCCTCCCACTCGGTGGTCATCCATCCCGCTCCCACCCCGACCTCGGCTCGGCCACCCGAGAGCACGTCGAGGGTGGCGAAGGCGCGGGCCCCCACGAAGGGGTGGCGGATGCCGAGCAGGTAGACGAAGGTGCCGAGACGGATCCGGGTGGTCTGCGCGGCGACGAAGGACAGGTAGGCGCCCGGCTCGTAGACGGGTGTGCTGGGCGGGACGGGCGGGTGCTCCTCCCCCGGTACGAGCTGGCCGCGCATCTCCACCGGGAACACCAGGTGCTCGGGAAGCCAGGCCGATTCGTAGCCCAGGCGGTCGGCTTCACGCACCGTCTCCAGCCAGTACGCCGGATGCAGCTGGCCGAACGTGATGG
Organism: Rhabdothermincola sediminis; assembly: GCF_014805525.1. NCBI lineage: Bacteria > Bacillati > Actinomycetota > Acidimicrobiia > Acidimicrobiales > Iamiaceae > Rhabdothermincola > Rhabdothermincola sediminis. Next base: position 101,924 of record NZ_JACFSZ010000002.1, read on the forward strand.
CGAACTTCACGGTCGATCCCCTCCAGCCGCTTCAGACGACGTTGCGGATGCGGGGCAGGACCTTCTCGGCGAACAGCTCCAGGCTGGCCCAGGCCAGCTCGGGAGGCACCCCACCGCAGAGCGGATGGTTGGTGAGCGCTCCCATGGGGCCGAGCGCGCCGGCCAACTCGACGCACTCGTCCGGGGTGAGGATCCGATAGACGCCCTCGGCCCGCAGCTCCTCGACGGTGGTGGCCCCCGAGTTCACCGACGACCGTACGTCCGCGGTCTGCCAGCTGTGGTAGGTGACCGCATCGTGCAGCAGGTACGGGCCGAGCTGATCCCAGGCCCGGTCGGGGTCCTCGCTCACGAAGAGCGTCCCGGGCTGATCGGGATGTGGTGCGAGCACCAGTCCCGGCGTCTTGCCGAGCCGCTCACACTCCGCGACGTAGAGCGCGCTGAGTTCCTCGTCGCCGATCGGTGGAAAGAAGCCGAGCCCGAAGCGGGCGGCCCGCTTGGCCGCGGCCTTGCCCGAACCGCCGATCATCAGCATCGGGTGCGGTTGCTGCAGCGGGCGCGGTGTCACCCGCACGGTCTGGCCGCCGACATCGATGGGCTCACCACTCCAGGCCCTGATCATGGTCTCGAGGCACTCGTCCATCCGCCGGCCCCGGGAACTCCACTGGCGGTCGAACATCGCGTACTCGACCGGCCGGTAGCCCAGCCCGGCCACGATCGACACCCGCCCACCGGAGAGGAGGTCCAGCACGGCGATGTCCTCGGCGAGGCGAATCGGGTCATGGAGGGGGACGAGCAACGCCGCGACGTTGAGGGGGATCCGCTCGGTCGCCCCGGCCATCGCCGCGGCCATCACCAGCGGGGAGGGCAGGAAGCCGTCGTCGGCGCCGTGATGCTCCGAGAGCACGAGCAGGTCGAAGCCCTGTTCGTCGACCCACTTCCCCATCTCGAGTGCCGCCGAGTAGAGCCGGGAGGTGGCCGCGGGATCCATGCCCGGTGCTCGCATGTCGAAACGGATGACGGCCAGCGCCATGACGAACCCCCCTCTGCACGATTTAGAACACGTTCTAGTCAATGCCGCGGCGTCTCGCCACCGCGCCACCGCCTCAGGTTTGCCCGCCCGCCTCGCCGCGCTAGACAAGGGCTCTGCCAACCGCTCGAAGGGGGAAACCATGCCCGAAGCCGTCATCGTCGCCACCGCCCGCACGCCCATTGGTCGAGCCAACAAGGGGTCGTTGGTCAATGTGCGGCCCGACGACATGACCGCGTTCATCCTGAAGGACGTGCTGGGCAAGGTGCCCCAACTCGACCCGACGCTGGTCGAGGACGTGCTGGTGGGCTGCGGCCAGCCCGGGGGCGAGTCCGGTTACAACATCGCCCGGGTGGCGGCCGTGCTCGCGGGGCTCGACGAGGTACCCGGGGTGACCGTCAACCGGTACTGCTCGTCGTCGCTGCAGACCATCCGTATGGCGGCGCACGCCATCAAGGCCGGCGAGGGTGACGTGTTCATCGCCGCCGGGGTGGAGACCGTGAGCCGCTACATGCACGGCGCAGCCGACACCGGCCCCCACAACCCGGCGTTCGCGGATGCCGAGGCCCGCACGATGGAGCGTTCGCAGGGAAGCAAGGGTGACTGGCAGCCGCCCGCGGGCCTGCCCGACATCTACATCGCCATGGGCCAGACCGCGGAGAACGTAGCCGAGTACGAGCAGGTCAGCCGCGAGGAGATGGACGAGTTCGCGGCCCTGTCCCAGCAGCGGGCCACCGCCTCGCTCGAGCGCGGCTTCTGGGAGCACGAGATCACCCCGCTGCCCGCCACCGACATCGAAGGCAACGAGGTGCTGGTCACCAAGGACGACGGCATCCGCCCTGGAACGACCGTGGAGGCGCTGGCCAACCTGAAGCCGGCCTTCCGCCCCGACGGCCGGGTGACCGCGGGCAACGCCTGCCCGCTCAACGACGGGGCGGCCGCGGTGATCGTGATGAGCGACACCAAGGCCGCGGAGTTGGGCATCACGCCGCTGGCCCGGGTGGTGTCGAGCGGGGTCAGCGGGCTGAACCCCGAGATCATGGGCATGGGTCCGGTGGAGGCCAGCCGGCAAGCGCTGAAGCGTGCCGGCATGACCATCGACGACGTCGACCTGGTGGAGATCAACGAGGCGTTCGCAGCCCAGGTGATCCCCTCTGCCCGCCACCTCGGCATCGACTGGGACAAGCTCAACGTGAACGGCGGCGCGATCGCGATCGGTCACCCGTTCGGCATGACCGGCGCCCGCATCATGACCACCCTCATCCACGGCCTGCAGGACGCCGACAAGACCATCGGCCTGGAGACCATGTGCGTCGGCGGCGGCCAGGGCATGGCCATGATCATCGAGCGCCTGAGCTGACCAGCGAGCCCCGCCGGTCAGCTTCCCCGCTCGATCTCGGCGGACCCCTCGCCCGCGTCGCGCCGGCCGGTCATCCCGCGCCGTAGACGGGCGCGGGCGGCGGGGCCTCGGCGAGGAGATCGTTCACCACCGCACCCACCTCCGCCGGCTCGTAGCGTGCCCCCTTGTCGAAGTTCGGGCCGTGTTGCCAGCCGTCGGCGATGCTGATCTTGCCCCCTTCGACCTCGAACACCCGACCGGTCACCCCGGCCGAGTCCACCGAGCCCAGCCACACCACCAGCGGCGAGACGTTCTCGGGAGCCATGGCGTCGAACTGCCCTTCGGCCGGCGCGGCCATGGTCTCGGCGAACACCTGCTCGGTCATGCGGGTGCGGGCGGCAGGGGCGATGGCGTTGGCCGTGACCCCGTAGCGGGCCCACTCGGCCGCCTGGACAAGCGTGAGCGCGGCGATGCCGGCCTTGGCCGCCGAGTAGTTGCCCTGCCCCACGCTGCCCATGAGACCCGCGCCCGAGCTGGTGTTGATGACCCGGCCCTCGACCTGCTCACCCGCCTTCGCCCGGTCACGCCAGTGGGCGATGGCGTGACGAGCCGGGGCGAAGTGGCCCTTCAGGTGCACCCGGATCACCGCGTCCCACTCCTCCTCGGAGATGTTGGCGAGCATCCGGTCGCGCAGGAACCCGGCGTTGTTCACCAGCACGTCGAGCCGGCCGAAGGTCTCGATCGCCTGGGCCACCATCGCCCCCGCCTGCTCCCAGTCGGCGACGTCGGCGCCATTGGCGACCGCCTCACCCCCCATGGCCCGGATCTCCTCCACCACCTCCCCGGCCGGCCCGGTCGAGCTGCCCGTGCCGTCGATCTCCGCCCCGAGGTCGTTGACCACCACCCGGGCTCCCTGCCGGGCGAACTCCAGCGCGTGCGCCCGGCCGAGACCGCGCCCCGCGCCGGTGACGATGACGACCCGACCTTCACAGATTCCGCTCATGAAGCGATCATGCCCGAAATCTGACGGGTCATCACATCTGCCAGCGCCCGCGTAGAGTGCCGCCATGCGCTTCGGGGTCACCATGTTCGCCACCGACCGGTCGATGGACGTGGTCGAGCTGGCTCGCGAGGCAGAGGCCCGTGGCTTCGGATCGATCTACCTGCCCGAGCACACTCACATCCCCGTGAGCCGGCGCACCCCGCCCCCGACCGGGGATGCCGAGCTCCCCGAGGAGTACGCGCGCACCCTCGACCCGCTGGTGGCGCTGGCTGCCGCAGCCTCGGTCACCTCGTCGATCCGCCTCGGCACCGGCGTGGCCCTGCCTGCCCAGCGCGACCCCATCGTCACCGCCAAGGCCATCGCCACCCTCGACCTCGTCTCCGGGGGGCGGTTCGTGTTCGGGATCGGCTTCGGCTGGAACGAGGACGAGCTCGAGGACCACGGGGTGGCCATGGCCGACCGCCGGGCCGTGTGCCGGGAACGGGTGCTGGCCATGCGCTCGCTGTGGACCCAGGACGTGGGTGGCTACCAGGGTGAGTTCACCCGCATCGCCCCGAGCTGGTCGTGGCCCAAGCCGGTGCAGCGTCCGCACCCGCCGATCCTCCTCGGAGGTGGAGCCGGCCCGAAGCTGTTCGCCCACATCGTCGAGTACGCGAACGGGTGGATCCCCATCGGCGGCGCCGGGCTCTCGTCGTCGCTGCCGCAGCTCCGGGCGCAGTGGGCGGAGGCCGGGCGCGACCCCGAGGAGCTCGAGGTGGTGCCCTTCGGGTCCATCCCCGACCCGGGCAAGCTCGAGCACTTCGAGCGCATCGGTGTGACCGAGTGCGTCTTCCGCCTGCCGTCGGCCACTCGCGACGAGGTGCTGCCGGTCCTGGACCGCTGGGCCGCGCTGCTCGTGCGCTGACGGTCCTGCCGACCCGTCCGATCGATCCAGGATCCTGGCTGCTCGCTAGGATCCGAGCATGCGGGTTCGGGAACGCCGGATGGAGCTGGGCTGGTCGCAGGCGCAGCTGGCTGAGCGGGCCGGGGTCTCGCGCCAACTGGTGTCCGCGGTGGAGTCGGGCCGGCACGAGCCCAGCGTTTCTGCGGCGCTGGCGATCGCCTCCGTCCTGGGCATGCCCGTCGAGCACCTCTTCGGCGGCCACGAGGCCCACCTCGACGCGGTGGCGGTGATCGGTGACTCGTTGCCGATCGGCCCGGTGCGGGTGGGACGGGTGCGAGACCGACTGGCGGCGGTACCGGTCGCTGCCCTGGAGGAGCTCGACGGGGTGGTCCCCGACGGCCGCTGGACGGGTTCGGGGGTGGAGCTGCTGCCCGCCGCGCAGCCGTCGGCGGTAGTGGTGGCAGGATGCGAGCCCGCGCTGGGGCTACTGGCCGGCACGGCCCCGAAGCGGGCAGGCGTGCTGTGGGCCAGGTCCTCGAGCGGCGACGCCCGCCGGGCCCTGCTGGACGGCCGAGCCCATGCCGCCACGGTCCACGAGCGCTCGGACCGGATCCCCACCCCGACCGAGGGCATCGAGGCGTACGAGCTGGCCAGGTGGCGGGTCGGGCTGGCGTTCGACCACCACCTCGGTTCGGCTGCCGACGTCGTCGGCGCCGGAGGGGTCGTGGCCCAGCGCGAGCGATCCGCAGCCTCCCAGGCGGCGTTCACCCGATGGCTGCACCGGGTGGGCCTGCGCCAGCCCAAGGGCCCACGGGTGGGCGGCCACGTCGCGGCCTGCCAACTGCTCGCCGCCGGAGCCGCGAACGCCGGGGTCACGACCGAACCCGCGGCGATCGCGGCGGGCCTTCGCTTCGAGGCCTTCGAGGAGCACACGGTGCAGCTGTGGTGCCCGCGGGACCTGCTCGCCGAGCAACCCCTGGCTGCGGTGTTGGACGAGCTGGTCTCGTCCGCGTTCGCCCGCCGGCTCGGCTCCCTGCCCGGCTACGACGTGGCCGTGCTCGGCCGGCGCGTGGCGTGAGCTGGTACCGCCACCTGATCCTCGCCGGGGCAGTCGCGCTCGGACTCCCGGCGTGCGCCTCGACCGGCAGCACCGCCACCGCGGGCGAGAGCTCCCGCACCCCGACGTCGGCGATCACCGTGGCCGCCGCCGCAGACCTGCGGTTGGCCTTCGCGGAGCTGGGAAGGGCCTTCGAGGCCCAGAGCGGTACCGCGGTGACCTTCTCGTTCGGCTCGTCCGTCCAGCTCGCCCAGCAGATCCGCAACGGCGCGCCGTTCGACGTGTTCGCCTCCGCCGACGTGGAGCTCGTCGACGACGTGATCGCGGCAGGCAAGGCCGATCGCTCCACCAAGTCCACGTACGCCTTCGGGCGCATCGTCGTCTACACCGCCGAGCCGAGCGGGCCGACCACCCTCGACGGGCTCGCCGCTCCTGGCGTCCAGTGGGTGGCGATCCCGAACCCCGAGCACGCCCCCTACGGGGTGGCCGCCGAGGACGCGCTGCGCGCCGCCAGGGTGTACGAGCGGGTGGCCCCCAAGCTGGTGCTGGGTGAGAACGTCTCCGACACCCTCCGGCTGGCCACCAGTGGGAACGCGGACGCCGCGATCGTCGCCCTGTCGCTGGTGGTCACCCGTCAGGACGGCACCTGGGCCCTCGTGGACCCCGCCCTGCACCGACCCCTGGAGCAGGCCCTGGTCGTCACCTCGACCGACCCCGCCCGGGCGGAGCCCGCCCGGCGGTTCGCCGCCTTCGTCGGCTCGCCGGCCGGCCGCGAGGTCATGAACCGCTACGGGTTCGTCCTGCCCGGCGAGCAGGCCCGCTGATGGACTGGACACCCCTGTGGCTCTCGGTGCGGGTGTCGCTGACCGCGACGGCCATCGTGGCCGTCACCGGCACGGCCGGCGGGTACCTGCTGGCGAAGGCGAGGTTTCGCGGGCGTGGCTTGCTCGAAGCCGTGGCCAGCCTGCCGATCGTGTTGCCGCCCACGGTGCTCGGGTACTACCTGCTCGTCGCCCTGGGCCGCGACTCCTCCATCGGGCGGGCCTGGGAGTCGATCTTCGGGTCGCCGATCGCGTTCACCCTCACCGGCGCGGTGATCGCCGCCACGGTGGCCTCCTTCCCGTTCTGCCTACGCGCCGCCAGGGCTGCGTTCGAGGCGGTCGACCCCCGGGTGGAGCAAGCAGCCCGCACCGTGGGCCTCCCCGAGTGGCGAGTGGCGCTCCAGGTCACCCTGCCGATAGCGCGGCGGGGGGTGCTGGCGGGGATCACCCTGGCCTTCGCCCGAGCCCTCGGAGACTTCGGCGCCACGGTGATGGTGGCGGGCAACATCCCCGGCCGCACCCAGACCATGCCCATCGCGCTCTACGACGCGGTCCAGGCCGGCAACGACGACCGCGCCGCCCTCCTGGCGATCGTCCTGTCGGGGGTCGCGGTGGCCGCCCTGCTCGCCGTGGGTCGCCTCGGCCGGGCGACCGTGCCGTGATCCCTGACCGGTGCGCGCTGGCGGTGGCCGTCCGCCGCGACCTGGGCGAGTTCCGGCTCGAGGTGAGCTTCACGGTCGAGGCGGGCCTGGCCGTGGTCGTCGGCCCGTCCGGGGCGGGCAAGTCGCTCACCCTCGCTCTGATCGCCGGGCTCGAGCGGCCGGATCAGGGCACGATCCACATCGGCGGGCAGGTCGTCGCCGATGCCGGGCGTGGGTTGCACGTGCGCACCCAGCAGCGCCGGGTCGGCATGGTGTTCCAGGACGCGCTCCTGCTACCCCACCGCACCGCCGTGGACAACGTCGCCCTCGCGGTGCCCGGTGACCATCGCCGGGCGCGGCGCCAGACCGCCATGACATGGCTGGAGCGGGTGGGCGCCGCCGAGCTGGCCGCTCGGCACCCTCGGCAGCTCTCCGGGGGGCAACGCCAACGGGTGGCACTCGCCCGGGCCCTGGCCCGTACGCCGCGACTGCTGCTACTCGACGAGCCGTTCTCCGCCCTAGACCAGCCCACCCGCCGAGACCTGCGCCACCTGGTGCGCGACCTCGTCGACACCGCAGGCGTTCCGGCCTTGTTCGTCACCCACGATCCCGCCGAGGCCGACGAGCTGGCCGACACCCTCATCACCTACGACCATGGGGTCGTCACGGCGATCGAGCGACGTCGGCGGCCTCGCACGCCGGATCAGGACGCATGAGCCACCGGGTCAGAGGCGCTCGATGATGGTGACGTTGGCCTGGCCGCCGCCCTCGCACATGGTCTGCAAGCCATAGCGGCCACCGGTCCGCTCGAGCTCGTTGAGCAGAGTGGTCATCAGGCGAGCCCCGGTGGCGCCGAGCGGATGCCCCAGCGCGATGGCACCCCCGTTGACGTTCACCTTGGCCAGGTCCGCGGCGGACTCCTTGGCCCAGGCCAGCACGACCGAGGCGAACGCCTCGTTGATCTCGACCAGGTCGATGTCGTCGAGGGTCAGGCCGGTCTTGCGCAGCGCGTGCTCGGTGGCGGGGATCGGGGCGGTGAGCATCCACACCGGGTCTGCGCCGCGCACCGAGAGGTGGTGGATGCGCGCTCGGGGCGTGAGACCATGGTCGGCCACCGCCTGCTCGGAGGCGATGAGCAGGCACGCGGAGGCGTCGGAGATCTGGCTGGCCACCGCAGCGGTGACCCGACCGCCTTCCTGCAAGGTGGGGAGGCTCTTCATCTTGGCGATGTCGGGTTCGCGCCGAGGCCCCTCGTCGACCGTGGCCTCGCCGAGGGGCACGATCTCGTGGTCGAACCGCCCCTCGTCGATCGCTCGCACGGCCCGGCGATGGCTCTCGAGCGCGAACTCCTCCATGTCCTCGCGGGAGATCTCCCAGTGCTCGGCGATCATGTCGGCCGAGCGGAACTGGCTGATCTCCTGGGTGCCGTACCGGTCGCGCCAGCCCTCCGAGCCACTGAAGGGGTCGGGGAAGCCGAACTGCTCACCGACGAGCATGGCCGACGAGATGGGGATGGCACTCATGTTCTGCACCCCGCCCGCCACCACGAGGTCCGCGGTGCCGCTCATCACCGCCTGGGCGGCGAAGTGCACCGCCTGCTGCGACGAGCCGCACTGGCGATCGACGGTGGTGCCCGGCACCTCCTCGGGCAACCCGGCAGCGAGCCAGCAGGTGCGCGCGATGTCGCCGGCCTGCGGCCCGATGGTGTCCACGCAACCGAAGATCACGTCATCGACACCGCGAGGATCGATGCCGGTGCGATCGATCAGCGCCCGGATGGCATGCGCGCCGAGATCGGCGGGATGGACCTGGCTCAACCCGCCACCACGCCGGCCCACCGGCGTGCGGACCGCGTCGATGATGTAGGCCTCAGGCATGGGCACTCCTGTTCCGAAGCTCCGGACCGCTCGGGCCGGTCGGTGGGCCGAGCACGTCGAGCGCGACCCGGCGGCGATGGTACGAGGCGTCACCCCACGACGCGGCGAGCGCCCACACCCGCTTCATCCACAGGTGCAGGTCGTACTCGACCGTGTAGCCGATGGCACCGTGACACTGCAGTGCCTTGCGAGCCACCAGGGATGCGGCGCGCGACGCATAGCACTTCGCCATCGACACGTCGCGCGACCGGGTGTCGAGGCCATGGGCCATCGAGTAGGCGGCGTGGTACACGACCGGGCGGGCGAACTCGAGTTGCAGCAGCGCGTCGGCCAGGTGGTGCTTGACGGCCTGAAAGCTGCCCACCGGCACGCCGAACTGCTCACGCTGCTTGACGTAGTCGACGGTGACGGCGAGCAAGTGATCGGCCAGCCCGAGCAGTTGGGCGGCGGTGCCCAGCGCACCGCGATCGAAGGCGGCGTTGACCTGGTGCCATCCCTCCGTACCGGACACGAGTGGGATCTCGTCGTTGCGGTTCCAGTCCACGGTGTAGAGGCGGCGGGCACCGTCGACGCTGGGCTGCTGCTCGATCGTGGCCCGATCGGCTGGCAGGGCGAACAGACGGTCCTCCCGCTCCAACACCAGCAGATCGGCCACGTTCGCGTGCAGCACGAACGGGGTGCCCACGAACCCGACCGCCACGATGGCCTCCCCGGCGGCGATCCTGGGCAGCCACGCGGCCTTGAGATCGTCGCTCCCGACCGCCTCGAGCAACGGCGCCGCGACCGCAGTGGTCTCCACGATGGGCTCGGGCAGCGCGACCCGACCGGTCTCCTCCAGCAGCAGCACCAGGTCCAGGTCGGTGAGGCCCAACCCGCCGTAGGCCTCGGAGACGGTGAGACCGATCACCCCCATCTCAGCCAGGGCTTCCCACGCATGGTCGGCCCGGCCGTCGTGGTTCACCCAGGCGTACCGCACCGCCTCCGGAGGGCATTCCTTGTCGAGCAGGTCGCGCACCGCGTCGCGGAACCAGAGCTGTTCATCGGTGAACGCGAAGCGCATCGCTCACCTCCTCGGTAGGCCGAGCACCCGCTCGGCGATCACGTTGCGCTGGATCTCGTTGGTGCCGGCGTAGATCGGCCCGGAGAGCGCGAACTGGTAGCCCTTCATCCACGCTCCCCCCTCGACCGCTTCCGGCGCGCCGGCCACGAGCTCGCCGTGCGCGCCGAGCAGTGCCAGAGCCGTCTCGTGCAGCCGCACGTCCAGCTCGGACCACCAGATCTTGTTGAGGCTTGAGCGCGCTCCCGGCGGGCGCCCCTCGACGATGTTGGTCACGTCGGCCAGCGTGTACAACCGGTACGCCTCGGCATCCATCCAGCCCTGGATCACGTCGTCTCGCACACTCGGGTCAGCCTCGCGGGCGCGCTGGTGGTACAGCTCGACGAGCCGGGCTGCCGTGGCCGTGAACCGGCCTGGGCTACGCAAGGTCAGCCCCCGCTCGGAGGAGGTGGTGGCCATGGCCACGTTCCAGCCCTCGTTCACCCCGCCGAGCACGCAGTCGTCGGACACGAAGGCATCCTCGAAGAACACCTCGGCGAAGCCTTCGTCCCCATCCAGCCGGCCAACACCCCGGACGGTCACCCCATCGGTGTCCAACGGGACCAGGAAGTAGGTGAGGCCTCGATGGCGCTCGGCCTGGGGGTCGGTGCGGAACAAGCCGAACAGGTGGGTGCAGAAGGCACCTCGGGTGGTCCAGGTCTTCTGCCCGGTCAGCCGCCAGCCGCCGGCTGCCTCGTCCCGCACCGCCCGGCTCTTGATGCCGGCGAGGTCGCTGCCGGCGTTCGGTTCGCTCCAACCCTGGCACCAGAGATCCTCGGCCGCGGCCATGCGGGGGAGGTAGCGGTCCTTCTGGGCCTGGGTCCCGAACTCGAACAGGGTGGGCGCGAGCAGGAAGACGCCGTTCTGGGTGACCCGCTGCGGCGCGCCGGCCCGGTAGTACTCCTCCTCGAAGATCAGCCACTCCCACAAGGACGCACCCCGGCCGCCGTACTCCGGGGGCCAGGACACCACCGCCCACCGGGCTTCGTAGAGCTTGCGCTCCCATTCGAGGTGCAGGGCGAAGCCTTCCCGGGTGTCACCGGACGGCAGGGGCTCGGGCGGGACGTTCGCCGCCAACCACGCTCGGCACTCGTCACGGAAGCGCTCCTCGCGCTCGCTCCACGTCAGGTCCACGGGGCCAGTCTGACACCGAACCTGACGAGTCGTCAGATCCTCGCCTACACTGGGCTCTCGCCGCTGCTCGTCACAGGAGGGCCGCTGGTGCGCGAGCTACCGAAGATCATCAGTGTCGACGATCACGTGATCGAGCCGCCGAACGTCTGGACCGACCGGTTGCCCTCCCGCTACCTCGACATCGGCCCTCGGGTCGAGCGCAGGAAGGTGAGCAACCTCCAGTTCAACGGCACCACCTACACCTGGGACCTCGACGACGAGGACGGTGTCGAGACCGACTTCTGGGTCTACGAGGACCTCACCGTCCCCCACCGGCGCATCATCGCCGCGGCGGGCTACCCGAAGGACGAGGTCACCCTCACGCCGATCACCTACGAGCAGATGCGACCCGGCTGCTACGAGCAGAAAGCCCGGCTCGAGGACATGGACATCAACTGGGTCGAGGCCTCGCTTTCGTTCCCGACCTTCCCGCGGTTCTGCGGCCAGACGTTCCTGGAGGCCAAGGATCGTGAGCTCGCCGGGCTGTGCGTGCGGGCCTACAACGACTGGATGGTCGAGGAGTGGTCGGCTGGGACCGGCGGCCGACTCATCCCCCTGTGCATCGTCCCGCTCTGGGACGTCCACGAGGCTGCGGCCGAGGTGCGCCGCAACGCGGCCCGGGGGGTCCATGCGGTCTGCTTCAGCGAGATCCCCTACCACCTCGGCCTGCCGAGTGTCCACGACAGGGACCGCTACTGGGACCCGTTCTTCGCCGCCTGCGAGGAGACCGACACGGTGGTCTGCATGCACATCGGGTCGTCCTCGAAGATGCCGGCCACCTCTCCCGACGCCTCCGCAGCGGTGCAGGCGACCCTCAGCTTCAACAACGCGATGGGCTCGCTGTCGGACTTCCTGTTCTCCGGCGTGCTGGTGCGCTTTCCCCGACTGAAGCTGGCCTACTCGGAGGGTCAGATCGGGTGGTTGCCCTACATCCTCGAGCGGGCCGACGACGTGTGGAACCAGTTCCGTGGCTGGGCCTTCGATCGGTCGCTCGTGCCCGAGCCGCCGTCGACCTACTACCGGCGCCAGGTGTACGGCTGCTTCTTCCGCGACACGCACGGCCTGCGCAGCCTGGATGAGATCGGCGTGGACAACGTGACCTTCGAGACCGATTACCCCCACTCCGACTCGACCTGGCCGGAGACCAAGCAGATCGCCGAGGCGATGTTCGCGGGACTCGACGACGAGACCGTCTACAAGATCGTCCGGGGCAACGCCATCGAGATGCTCAGCCTCGACTTCGACTGACCGGCGGGACTCGCCGTGAGGTCCCGGTCGCGGTCCGTGACCTCGCAGGCAGGGAGTGTTCGGGACGACACCTGACGTGCGCATGTAGCCGATCTTCGGGTCGATATCACCACCCTTCGTGAGTCTCTTTTGACGCTACGCGCGTGCCTGCGGGGAACTTTGCCCCGACGGCGAGAAAAACCTTGCGGAAAGACGGCTTTCCCATTAGATAGGTCATTGTGCCTATGTGACCTCCAACACAGGGGGCTGGCACGGTGGCGATACAAGCGTGGGTGGCTGGGGCGATCCGAGGCCACCGGGGAGGAAGCTTCATGAACACCGCCTTTTCGATGCCGTCGCGCGCCTTGTCGCGCCGGAGACTGGCGATCATCACCGCCGCCGCGCTGGCGATCGCGGCGATGGTGATCGCTCGCTCCCCCAGCGGGGCCGGCGCCGATTCGCAGACCTCGAACGTGGCTGCGAACTGCTCGGCCCTGGGCATCAACCTCAGCGCCACCGTCCCGGTGACGGTGACCGATACGCCCGACCCCGCCACGGCAGGTGGGCAGGTCACCCTCGACATCGAATCCGGGCTCCCGACCCTCTCACTGACCGTGACGATCAACAGCGCGACCATCAACATCCCGATCCCCTCGCAGGTCCAGAGCGTCGACAGCGTGACCTTCACCGGGGGGAACGTGACCCCGAGCTGGTCGGTCAGCGCGACGCACCTGTCTCTGACCTTCACGGGGCCGATCTCGTCCACGGCCATCCAGATCCCGAAGGCCACGATCGTGCAGACGATCAAGCCCGGTACGGCCGGCCAGACCATCCAGTGGAAGACGTTCAGCAGCATCGTGTCGAACGCGGTGCTGGGCACCACGCCACTCACCGCGAACTGCACGCCGACCGACCCGAACCAGGTCCTGAACACCACTGCGATCCAGGCTCCGCCGACGACCACCACCACGGCTCCGCCGACGACCACCACCACGGCTCCGCCGACGACCACCACCACGGCTCCGCCGACGACCACCACCACGGCTCCGCCGACGACCACCACCACGGCTCCGCCGACGACCACCACCACGGCTCCGCCGACGACCACCACCACGGCTCCGCCGACGACCACCACCACGGCTCCGCCGACGACCACCACCACGGCTCCGCCGACGACCACCACCACGGCTCCGCCCAGCGACGGCGGTGGAGGAATCGTCGCCATCATCGTGGCGATCATCGTGAAGATCCTCTGCAAGTGGTTCCGCTTCTGCTGACCCACCTGCAGTGAGCTTGGAACGGAGGGCCGGGCGGCGACCGCCGCCCGGCCCTCCCGCTTCTCTCAGCCCGTCAGCGTGGCGAGGACCCGGCCGGCCTCGGCCATGATGCGCTCGATCAACTCGGCCACCGAGGGCAGGTCCTCGATCACGCCGATGCCCTGCCCGGTGGGCAGGATCCCCACCTCAGGGCGCCCGTCCACCAGGGTGGCCCTGATCAGCATGGGCGCGTTGGCGGCCATGACGAGCTGGCTCCAGGTGAGATCCTGGTTGCGCTTCATCGCCAGGCCCTCTCGGAGCAGGTCCCGGTAGCTCGTCCGGGTGAGCCTGCGGAAGGCGAGCGCGTTGCGCACCGCCCTGGGGAGACGGGTGAGCACTGACGAGCGCTCGAGCTCGTCGACCACCTCGGTGCGGATCACCCGCTGCGGGTACCCGTCGATGGCCTTGGTGACCACGGTGTCGTTGACGGTCTTGCTCAGGTAGATCTGCTTGATGAGCTCGGGCACCGTGGACTCACGGGTGAGCAGGAAGCGAGTGCCCATCGCGATGCCGTCGGCGCCCCACGCCAGCGCAGCTACCAGCCCTCGCCCGTCGGTGAAGCCACCGGCGCCGAGCACCGGGATGTCCACGGCATCGACCACCTGGGGCAGCAGCAGCGAGGTCGGCACCGAGCCCGTATGCCCGCCTCCCTCGGCGCCCTGGGCGATGACGGCGTCCACGCCCCACTCCGCCACCTTCTCCGCGTGCCGCCTGGCCCCGACGGTCGGCATGGTGACCACGCCTGCATCCTTGAGCCGGGCGATGGTCTCCCGCCGGGGAGCCTGGGCGAAGGAGGCCACCCGGACCCCCTCGCGGATGAGCAGGGTGATCCGATCGTCGATGTCGGGCTGGTCGGCGCGCAGGTTCACGCCGAAGGGGTTGTCCGTGCGCGCCTTGACCTCCCGGATGGCTCGCTCGAGCTCGGCACAGGTCATGGTGGCCGAGGCGATGATGCCCAGACCGCCGGCCGCACTGGTCGCTGCAGTGAGCCGCGCCCCGGCCACCCACCCCATGCCGGTCTGCACGATCGGGTAGCGCACGCCGAACAGCTCGCAGGCGCGGGTGTGCAGCGCTCGCCGACCCGGCGGCGGGCCGGCCGAGGCCGACATCAGTTCTTGACCTCGGTCGTGCGCAGCCCTGCAGGATCGATGACATCGCGGATCAACCTCAACTCCTCCATGGTGGGGAGCCGGGTCTCGTCGAGGTCCTCGGCGACCGCGAGCTCGAAGCCCGTCGCCTCCTGGACCTCCTCGAGCGACACGCCCGGGTGCACGCTGCGCACCCGCATGCGATGGTCGGGAGTCTCGAAGTCGAACACGCCGAGGTTCGAGACCACCCGGCGGATCTCGTGGAACCGCGCCGCCCGCGGGCCCAGCGCGGCGGCCCGGTCGTAGCCCACCCCGCTCACCACGTCGACCTTCTCGACGAAGGATTTCGGGTTGTGGTTCGGTACCCAGTAGCTCGTGGTGTGGTTGATCGTGTTACCCGGCGCGCCCCGGAAGCCCAGCAGCTGGGCTCGGGGGCGATGCCAGTCACCGATACAGGCGATGTTCTGGTTGCCGTAGCGGTCGATCTGACTCGCTCCCATCATCACGTGGCGCTTGCCGTTCCACAGCACGGTGAACATCTGCGGGTAGGGGTTCCAGCTCTCGACCACCTCGTCGAGCTCCAGCCTGCCGTCGACGTTGCGGTAGGGGTTCACGCCGGGAGGCAGGCACGAGGAGGTGAACATGGCGAAGCCGTCGGTCATCACCAGCGAGGGTTCGAAGGTCTCCCGGGCCAGGCGACCGCCGATCATGGGGATGGTGCCGATGGGGTTGCAGAGCCGCTCACCATCGCCGCGGAAGCATTCGGCCACCGCGACCACGCACACCTCGGCCCTGGTCGCCCCCGGGACCGCTTCGACCGACCCACCCATCAGCCCTGCCTCCTCGCCGCCAGCGCCTTCTGGTACTCGACCTCCGACTCGAACTCGAGCCACTCCCGGGCGAACGCCGACCAGGTCTCCTCTGAGGACGCCGCCGCCACGTACTGCTTCTGGAACGCCTCGTCGCGTCCGTAGTCGGGTGGGCACTCGGTGAAGTGCGCCCCGTTGGGCGCCTCGACGACGCCGTCGACGTTCAGTCGGCTGATGCGCAGCGTGTGGAACGACCCGAACCGGGCGAAGTCCTCGGTGGGCACCACCTGCTCGCAGGACAGGAACGTGCGATCCGCAGCCAGGCTGAACCAGTCATCCATGTACAGGTCCGGTCCGAGGAACTGCCCGTTGCCGGCCTGGTCGGCCCGGTTCATGTGGATGAGCGCCACGTCGAGCTGGATCGCCGGCATGGCCACCAGCTCCTCGCCGTCCTCGTAGGGCGAGCGGACCGTGCGGATCTCGGGCATCGCCGTGAGCAGGTCCGATCCCAGGCCGGCCCGGGTGGGGAGGAAGGGAACCCGCCAGGCCGCGGCCTGCAGGCCGAGCAGCAACATGCCCTCGTCCAGCTCCATGGCCTCCAAGGCTCCCGCCTGGCGGGCAGCGCGGAAGTGCGGCTCCAGGGGGATCGAGTCCAGGGAGACGAATCCGTAGATCGCCTTGCGGACCTTGCCGGCGGCGCAGAGCAGGCCGATGTCCGGGCCGCCGTAGCTCACCACCGTGAGGTCTCGCAACGGCGAGCGCAGGATCGCCCGCACCAATGACATCGGCTTGCGGCGGGACCCCCAGCCGCCGATGCCGATCGTCATGCCGTCACGGAGCTCGGCGATCACGTCTTCTTCGGTCATGCGCTTGTCGGGCAGCGCCATCAGCACTCCTACTTGGTGAAGTCGGCGTCGCGCCCCTCGACGAACGCGTCGCGCGCCTCGTCGGCCACGCCCGACAGGTTCAGCTCGAAGGTGAAGCCCTGCTCGAAGCGGTAGCTGCGCTTCACGTCCCACAGGTCGATGCCGTTCAACGACTCCTTGGCCGCCCGGATGACCGTCGGGCTCTTCGTGGCGATCTGGCGGGCCACCTCGATCGCCGCCGGGCGGAGCTCCTCCCGCTCGACCACCTGTAGCACCGATCCGAACTGGTGCAGCTCCTGGGCCGTGGCGGTGGTGGCCGTGTAGACCATGGCTCGCATCTTGTGCTGGGGCACCAGCCGGGCCAGGTGGGTCGCCGCACCGAGCGCCCCCCGATCGACCTCGGGGAGGCCGAAGTACGCGTCCCTGGACGCCACCACGATGTCGGCATTGCCCACCAGGCCGATGCCTCCGCCCAGGCAGTAGCCGTGCACCGCCGCGATCACGGGCACCGCGCACTCGTACACAGCGGCGAAGGCCGCGAAGCAGCCGCGGTTGGCGCCGATGAGGGCGTCGAAGCCCTCGGTGGCCTGCATCTCCTTGATGTCCACCCCGGCGTTGAAGCCCTTGCCCTCGGCCCGCAGGATCACGGCCCGCACACTGCGGTCCTCACCCAGCCCGCGCACGATGTCGGCCAGCTCGAACCAGCCGGCGACCGTCAGCGCGTTCACCGGTGGGTGCTCCATGACCACTTCCGCGATGCCGTCCTCGATCGACGATGTGATGCCCATGGCGGCTCCATCCGACACTGCCCCACCGTTTCTGATGGGGCGTCAGCTCGGTGTGGCAAGGTAGGCGATCAACACCTGCGTTGCGAATCCCCGGAGGAGCTCGACATGGCCGGCGCACTCGGAAACCCCCTGGATCTCAGTGGCTCCGTCGTCCTCGTCACCGGCGGCACCAAAGGGGTCGGTCGAGGCATCGCCGCCCGCTTCCTCCAGGCGGGCGCCGCAGTGGTGGTCTCGGCCCGCAACGAGCCCGAGAGTCCGGTGGCTGTCGAGCGCGATCATGCGGCCTTCGTGGCCGCCGATGTGCGCGACCCCGAACAGGCTGCCGCCATCGTGGCGTTCGCGGTGGAACGCTTCGGCCGGCTCGACGTGGTGGTGAACAACGCCGGGGGCTCGCCGCGGGCGGACGCCGCGCACGCCTCGCCTCGATTCTCCGAGTCGATCGTCCGGTTGAACCTGCTGGCCCCGCTGCACGTTGCCCAGGCCGCCAACGCCGTGATGCAGGAACAGGAGAGCGGGGGGTCCATCATCAACATCGCCAGCGTCAGCGCGCTCCGCCCCTCGCCCGGCACCGCCGCCTACGGCGCGGCCAAGGCCGGCTTGTTGAGCCTCACGACGACACTGGCGGTCGAGTGGGCACCGAAGGTGCGGGTCAATGCGGTCACGCCCGGCTACATCGAGACCGAACAGGCCCACCTGCACTACGGCGATACCGATGGGGTGGCGGCGGTGGCCGACACCATCCCCCTGCGGCGTATGGGCACACCTGTGGACGTGGGCGATGCCTGCCTGTACCTCGCCTCCTCGCTCGCCGGCTACGTCAGCGGCGCCAACCTGGTGGTGCACGGTGGCGGCGAACGACCGCTCTTCCTCTCGGCTGCCAACGCCGACGCGACCAGCGTGACCGGCGCATCACCGTCCCCGGGAGACGGGTAGACAGGATGCATGCTGATCGCGGGGCGCACCTACCGTGACCTGCGGGCCGCGTTCGGGCGAGGTGCCTACGACCAGATCGTCCGCGAAGGCCCGGCGGTCGCGGCTACCCTCGAGGCCGACGCCACCCAGCAGGAGCTGGTGCCGGCAACGGCCCTGCTCGTGGGCGCCGCGCTGGCCGAGCAGGAGCTCTACACCGACGCCATCGCCTGGCTCGAGTACGGCTTGGCCCGGCTGCCCGGCACGGCGTCGGTCGCCGAGGTCGCCGGCGGCCACTGGCACCACCGGCTCCTCGCGGACCTGTATCTGCTGACCGGACGCTGGGACTCGGCATCCGTCTACCTGGATTGGTTGGCCCGCCCCGAGCAGCCGCTCGACAGCCGGCTGGCCGCCACCCGAGGACAGGCCATGCTGGCCGCGGCACGCGGGCGCTTCGACGACGCGCACCTGCTCGTGAACGCCGCGGCCGACCTGGCCCGGCGAGCACACAGCAGTGCCCTGGCAGCGATGGTGGAAGCCGACCGAGCGCTCGTCGTCGCCGCACAGGGCCGGCTGCTCGAAGCCGTCGGATTCACCGAGGAGGTGGCGCCCCGTCTCGCCGCGCCCGGCCGGGGACCCGAGCAGCGTTGGGCGAACGCGGTGGCGGCCGCGCTCCTGACCACGATGGCCCGGCTGCTCGCGGCGGGCGGCGACCTCATGACCGCCATGCGCTACCTCGTCGAGGCCGGCGTCCCCGTGGTGGCCACCGGACGGTCGTACTGGTCGGCGCAGCTCGACCTGGCCCGCGGGGTGGTGTGGCGGGAGGAAGGCGAGGCCGAGCGCGCCGAGCCCGCCGCCATCCGGGCCGTGCAGGAGCTCGACCGGCTCGGTGCACGTCCTGCCGCGGCGGTGGCCCGGCTCGAGGAAGCCCGGCTCGCGGAGGCACGCGGCCACGTGCTCTCCGCCCGGCGGCTCTACGAACGCGCCTGGCGCGAGTGCGCGGCACTCGGCTTGTCCCGGGAGACGAGCGGGATCCGTGCCCGACTGGCGACCCTCGGCCAGGAAACTGACGAGTCGTCAGAATCCGGGGCGGTCGAGTAGCGTGACCAGCCGTGAGCAACAAGACCCGAGTGCCCGCGGTCGAGGGCTGGTTCACCACCGATCCTGATCGTCCCGCCCTGCTCGGCACCCGCTGCGCGACCTGTGGCACCTACTCGTTCCCCCGCGAGACCAGCTTCTGCAAGAACCCCGACTGCACGGGGCGCGACTTCGAAGAGGTCGAGCTCAGCCGGAGGGGCAGCATCTGGTCGTACACCAATGCGTGCTACCAGCCCCCGCCGCCTTACGTGCCCACCACCGACCCGTTCGAGCCTTTCTCGCTCGCCGCGGTGGAGCTGGCCGAGGAGAAGATGGTGGTGCTGGGACAACTCGTCCCGGAGGTCCGGCTGGAGGACCTCGCCGTCGGCACCGAGGTGGAACTGGTGATCGACACGCTGTTCGAGGACGACGAGCACGAATACCTGGTCTGGAAGTGGCGTCCGGTGACCGAGGGGGCCCGCTGATGACAGGGGAGGTGGCCGTCCTCGGCGTGGGCATGCACCCGTGGGGCAAGTGGGGCCGCAACTTCGTCGAGTACGGGGTGCACGCCGCCCAGGCCGCGCTCGCCGACGCCAGCCTGAGCTGGCGGGACGTGCAGTACGTGGCCGGGGCCGACACCATCCGCAACGGCTATCCCGGCTTCATCGCCGGGGCGACCTTCAGCCAGGCCCTCGGCTGGAAGGGCAACCGGGTGGCGAGCTGCTACGCGGCGTGCGCGTCGGGTGCCCAGGCACTGAACGTGGCCCGGGCCCAGATCCTCGCCGGGTTCTGCGACGTGGCCCTCGTGGTGGGCGCCGACACCACGCCCAAGGGCTTCTTCGCGCCGGTGGGCGGCGAACGCCAGGACGACCCGGACTGGCTGCGCTTCCGCCTCCTCGGCGCCACCAACCCCACCTACTTCGCGCTCTACGCCCGTCGGCGCATGGAGCTCTACGGGGCGACGAGCGGAGACTTCGCCCGGGTGAAGGTGAAGAACGCGCGGCACGGCCTGTCAAACCCCTACGCCCGGTACCACAAGGAGGTGACCGTCGAGGAGGTCATGGCGTCCCCGGTGGTCGCCGATCCGCTCCGGCTCCTCGACATCTGCGCCACGAGCGACGGCGCAGCGGCCGTGGTGCTCACCAGCCTGGAGTTCGCACGCCGGCACACCACGAGCCCGGTGCGGATCGCGGCGGTCTCGACCGTCACCCCGACCTATCCTCAGACCATCATCGAGATGCCGAACTTCGCCACCGATTCCGCCGCGGTGGTCCCGCTGCCCGAACGCCACTTCCGCGACGCCATCGCCGCCGCGGCCTACGAGGAGGCGGGGCTCGGGCCCGACGACCTGGATCTGGCCGAGGTGTACGACCTGTCCACCGCGCTCGAGCTCGACTGGTACGAGAACATCGGGCTCTGCAAGGAAGGGGAGGCGGAGCGGCTCCTCAACGACGGCGACACCACGATCGGCGGCCGGATACCGGTGAACCCCAGTGGCGGCCTGGCCTGCTTCGGGGAGGCCATCCCCGCGCAGGCGCTGGCGCAGGTGTGCGAAGTCACCTGGCACCTGCGCGGCGAGGCCGGCGAACGCCAGGTCGACGGTGCCCGGGTCGGGCTGACCGTGAACCAGGGCCTGTTCGGGCACGGCAGCTCGGTGATCCTCAAGCGCTGACGGCCCGATGGCCTCCCGGGGAGCCGACTGGCACTGGCGAGGGTTCCTCCGCCCGGTTCGCCGCGATCCGGTCTTCTGGTCCGCGGTCCTGCTCAGCGTCGTGCTGTTCCTCCCCCAGCTCCTGCTCCTGGGCTGGCGACCCGGTTCGATCGGGTGGTGGTTCCGGGTGGTGGTGCAGGGTCTGCTCACCGGCGTGGTCGTGCTGTCGGCCGTGGGCACCGGAGCTGGTATCGCCCGGGGCTGGGAACGGGGCCTGGCGCAGGCCCGGCGGCACCAGGGTCGCTGACCGTCAGCGCAGCGTGGAGGTCGCCAGCACGAGTGCCAAGCCCAGCAGCAGCGCACCCGCGAGCAGCCATCGCAGCGCGCGTCGTTGGTGGGTGCGCAAGCGGTCCAGGGCGCGCTGCTCATGCTTCAGGACGTCGGTGGCGCTGATCAGCCGGCCGTCCGGCAGCGCCCGGGTGTTGGCTCGAAAGTAGAGGCGCAGGTCGGGATCGGTGACCCGGTCGTAGTCCGTCTCCGTCGGTGCGGTGTCCCCGACGTGCACGCTCGCCTGCGCCCAGAGCTCTGCTCGCCGTCGCCAGCACTCGCGGCCCCGGGGACCGAGGAGGGACTCGATGCGCTCCCCAGTGACCGTGACGTCGTGGTGGGAGACGATGTTCTGGAGGTTCTCGACGAGCCCGAGCTCGATGAGCTCCACGGCCTCGGGGTCACCCTCCATGAGTACCTGGTCGACCGCCGTGGCGACTGCCGGCCATTCGGCCGTCTCCCCCGCTTCGACCAGCGTGACGAGATGCTGTGAGAAGGCAACCACCCGGATGAACAGATCTGGCTGGCCGTGCTCTTCGAAGGTGCGGTTGAAGGCGTGCAGGTCATCGGCCGCGAGGAACGACGGGCACGCCTCGATGAGCAGGTCCAGAGCTTGGTCGCGACGAAGCATCCGCAGCGCAGCCTAGGACTCGCCTAGCGCCCGGGCCTCAGGGATGCTGGCTGCTGACCGACACCACCTCACCGGTCATGTAGGAGGAGTAGTCACTCGCCAGGAACACCATCACGTTGGCGACCTCCCACGGCTCCGCACCGCGACCGAACGCTTCGCGGGCCGCGAGCTGCTCGAGCAGCTCCTCGGTCGTCACCTTGGCCAGGAACGGATGCATGGCCAGGCTGGGGGCGACCGCATTGATCCGCACCCCGGCGTGGGCCGCTTCCAGCGCCGCGCAGCGGGTGAGGGCCATGACCCCGGCCTTGGCGGCCGCGTAGTGTGCCTGGCCCTCCTGGGCCCGCCAGCCGACCACCGAGGCGTTGTTCACGATGACCCCGCTCCCCCTCGGCATCATGTGGCGCATCGCGGCGCGGGTGGTGCGCATCGTCCCGTTGAGAGTGACGTCGAGCACCGAGAACCACTGCTCATCGGTCATCTCGACGAGGTTGGCGGTACCACCGAGCCCCGCGTTGTTCATCATCACGTCGACGTGACCGAGCTCAGCCACCGCCACCTCGAACAGCCGCTGCACGTCTTGCTCGACGGCCACGTTGCACACCACGGTGGGAGGGACTTCGCCGCTGACCTCTCCCAACCGCTCGGCAGCCTCCGCCAACCGGCGCTCGTGGATGTCACTGATGAGGACCCGGGCACCCTCCTCCGCACAGCGTTTGGCGACCGCGAACCCGATGCCGGTGCCAGCAGCCGCGGTCACCACTGCGGTCTTGCCGTCGAGCAGGCCGTGGGCAGGGACGTACGGTGGCGGGGACGAGGGCACCTCAGCCGTTCACCTTCGGTTCAGGCGGGAGCCCGAGGGCACGCTCGCCGATGATGTTGCGCTGGATCTGGTTGGCGCCGCCGTAGATGGTGTCGGCCCGGCTGTAGAGGAAGAGCCGTTGCGCGGCCGTCGGCTCGAAGGGGGTGCTGGCCGCGATCATGGCCTCGGGACCGAGCACGTCCACCGCCAGCTCGCCGAGATCCCGGTGCAGGCTGGCCCAGTAGAGCTTGGAGATGTAGGCGGGGCCGCTCAGCTCGGGCCGGTCGGCCATGGTGAGCATGCGCAGGGTGTTGAGCCGCATGATCTCCAGCCGGCTCCACATCTCCGCCAGCCGTTGGCGGACCGCCGGATCGCCGGCTCGACCGTTGCGCCGGCAGGCCTCGAGGACCTCGCGGTACTCCCGCATGAACGCGAACTGCTGGCCGAGCGTCGACGCCCCCCGCTCGAAGGCGAGGAGGCCCATCGCCACCTTCCAGCCGTTGTTCACCCCACCGACGACCAGATCGGCCGGCGTGGGGGTGTCCGAGAAGAAGACCTCGTTGAACTCCGACGAGCCGGTGATCTGCACGATCGGGCGGATCTCGATGCCCGGGGCGTCCATGGGGACCAGGAGGAAGGAGATGCCCCGATGCTTCGGCGCGTCGCGATCGGTGCGGGCCAGCACGAAGCACCAGTGCGCCCAGGTGGCGAGCGAGGTCCACACCTTCTGACCGTTGATGACCCAGCGGTCGCCGTCGAGCTCGGCGCGGGTCTGGATGTTGGCGAGGTCCGATCCCGCGTTCGGCTCCGAGTAGCCCTGGCACCACAGCTCCTGGCCGAGGCGGATCGGGGGGAGGAAGCGTCGTTGCTGCTCGGGTGTGCCGAAGTGGATCAGCGTCGGCCCGATGAGTCCTTCCCCGATGTGCCCGAGCCGTCCGGGGCCGCCCGCCCGCGCGTACTCCTCGAAGTAGATGACCTGCTGATGGAGTGGCAGGCCGCGGCCACCGAACTCGGCCGGCCAGCCGACGCAGGTCCAGCCATCGGCGCCCAGCCGCTGCTCCCAGGCCAGCCGCTCTTCGAAGCAGGAGTGCTCGTCGCCGGGCCCGCCGCGCCCGCGGATCTCGGCGAACTCCCCGTGGAGCAGGTCGTCGAGGTACGAGCGCACCTCCTTGCGGAACCGCTCCTGCTCTGGGGTGAAGCTGAGGTCCATGGCAGCGCCGAGCCTACCTCTGACGACCCGTCAGATCCCAGGTGGCGCCACAGATCCGGACCCCCTCCCCCGAACTGCTCAGCCTCACGTGGCCTCCGACCGCGAATCCATGAACAGTTCGTGGGGGGAGGGAGTTCGTGGGGGGAGTCTTCAGACCAGGAAGCGGCTGAGGGACTCGATCACGCAGGCGGGCTTCTCGCCCCCCTCGATCTCGATGGTCACCAGGATCGTCGTCTGCACACCACCGGCGATCTCCTCCACCGCCACCAGCTCGGCGCCGGCCCGGATACGCGAGCCGACCTTGACCGGGGCCGGAAACCGCACCTTGTTGACCCCGTAGTTCACCCCCATCGAGATGCCACGGACCTCCATGATCTGGGGAAGCAGGGCGTTCGACAGCGAGAGGGTCAGGTACCCGTGGGCGATCGTGGCGCCGAACGGGCCTGCCGCCGCCCGCTCGGGGTCCACGTGGATCCACTGGTGGTCACCGGTCGCCTCGGCGAACAGGTCGATGCGGTCCTGGGTGATCTCTAACCAGTCGCTGTAGCCGAGGTGCTGGCCGGCCGCGGCGCGCAGCGCGTCCAGCCCGTCGAAGGTCGTCCGTGCCATGGGCGAGATCATCGCGCTCCCGGCAGGCAGGCCCGGCACCTGTCTCCGGCGGACCTGACATCCGTGTCATAGTCTGTCGCCCGGGCCGTACGGCCACCGCCGAGACGAGGAGGACGGATGACCCGACGGGTCGCCATCGTGGGCGTCGCGCTGTCAGACACCGGGCGTGTCGACGACCGCACCAACTGGGAACTGCACGGCCAGGCCGTCCGCCGGGCCATCGCCGATGCGGGGCTGGCCAAGGAGGACATCGACGGGCTGGCGTCCAACGGCATCGGCACCCTGCAACCGATCGAGCTGGCCGAGTACCTGGGCCTGCGGCCCACGTGGGTCGACTCCACCCAGGTGGGCGGGGGCACGTGGGAGGTCATGGCCGGTCACGCCGCGGACGCCATCGCCCAAGGACATGCCGAGGTGGTGGCCCTGGTGTACGGCTCCACCACCCGGGCCGACCTCAAGAAGCGGCTGCGAACGGCGAACCTATCCTTCGGCGGCCGCGGCCCCATCCAGTTCGAGGTGCCCTACGGGCACACGCTGATCGCCAAGTACGCCATGGCCGCCCGTCGGCACATGCACGAGTACGGCACCACCGTCGAGCAGCTCGCGGAGGTGGCGGTCTCGGCTCGCTACAACGCGCAGTTCAACCCCGACGCGTACTACCGGGATCCGATCACGGTCGACGACGTGCTCAACAGCGAGATGATCGCCGACCCGTACACCAAGCTGCAGTGCTGCATCCGATCAGACGGGGGATGCGCGGTGATCCTCGCCGCCGAGGATCGGGTGCCTGACACCGCGAAGGCGCCGGTGTGGATCCTCGGCCACGGTCAGCACGTCTCGCACACCACCATGAGCGAGTGGCCCGACTTCACGGTCTCGCCGGCCGCGATCGCCGGCAAGGCAGCATTCGAGCGGGCAGGGGTCACGCCCGAGGAGATCAACGTCTGCACGATCTACGACGCGTTCACCTACATGGTGCTCGTAACCCTCGAGGATCTCGGGTTCTGCGGGAAGGGCGAAGGTGGGGCCTTGGCAGAGAGCGGTGCGCTCCGCCTCGGTGGCTCGTTGCCGACCAACCCGGACGGCGGCGGGCTCTCGGCATGCCATCCCGGCATGCGCGGCCTGTTCCTCCTGGTCGAAGCGACCCGCCAGCTCCGCCAGGAGCACCCCCCCGAGCGCCTCGTGCCTGATGCCAAGCTGGCTTGTGTGAGTGGCACCGGCGGCTGGTTCTGCTCCAACGGCACGCTGATCCTCGGCGTCGAGTGATCCCCCGGCGGGCCATCGGCTACAACTGCTGCCCGTGCTCCGGGAGATCGTGCGGGCGGCAGGCGCCCGTTTCGGCGAGCTCGCCGCCTTCGTGAGACCCGATGGCTCGGCCCTCACCTATGCCGGGCTCGATCACCGCTCCGACTCGCTCGCCGCGGGCCTCCACGCGGCCGGCATCGGCGAGGGCGACGTGGTGGCGCTCACCCTCCCCTCGGACGTCGACTACGTGATCGCCTACACCGCCGCGACCAAGGTCGGCGCCATCACCGCCGGGGTCAACCCCCGCCTCACCGCCGCCGAGCGCGATCGGGTGCTGGCCGTCGCGGAGCCCCGCATCGTCCTGGCCGAGGGTGACGTCGATCGGCTCTCGCGACCCGGCAACCCGGTGCCCGCACTCGATCCGGATCCTGAGCGGGTCGTCGCCATCGTGTTCACCTCCGGCACCACCGGCACCCCGAAAGGCGCGGTGTTCGGTGAGCGGGAGCTCGACGCGATCGCCCGCAGCGACGTGCCCGGCTGGGACGATCCCCAGACCTGGGGAGGGGGCGGCCATCAGGTCGCCGCCACCCAGTTCGCACACGTGGGGTTCATGACCAAGCTCCCCTGGTACCTGCGGCTCGGCACCACCACCCACCTCCTCGAACGCTGGCGGGCCGCGGACGTCCTGCGCCTGGTGAGTGAGCACCGGATGACCAGCATCGGCGGGGTGGCGCCGCAGCTCGCGCTGCTGCTGCGACACCCCGACTTCGAATCCTTCGATCTGTCGTCGGTGCAGACGATCGTCATGGGTGGAGCCTTCTCGCCACCGGCGCTGGTGGAGGAGGCCAGACGGCGGATCGGCGCCAGCTACTCGATCCGCTATTCGTCGACCGAGTCGGGTGGGGTGGGCACGGGCACGGGGTTCGACGCCGACGACCAGGAGGCCCTCCACACCGTGGGCCGCCCCCGCCGCTCGGTCGAGCTCGAGATCCGCTCGGACGACGGACGGGTCCTCCCATCGGGCGAGGTGGGCGAGGTGTATCTGCGCTCACCGTGCATGATGCGGGGCTACTGGCGCGACCCGGATGCCACCGCGGCCACCATCGTCGACGGATGGCTGCGCACTGGCGACCTCGGCTGGCTGGACGAGCGCGGTTGCCTGCATCTGGCGGGTCGCAAGAAGGAGATGTACATCCGGGGCGGCTACAACGTGTACCCGGTGGAGGTGGAGGGGGTGCTCGCCTCCCACCCGGAGGTCGCCGAGGTGGCCGTGGCCCCGGCCCCCGACCCCGTCATGGGCGAGTTCGGCGTGGCCGTGGTGGTGCCCCGGAATCCCGAGCGCCCACCCACCCTCCGGGAGCTGCAGGCCTTCGCTGGACGGCAGCTCGCCAGCTACAAGCTGCCCGAGGCGATCCAGATCGTGGAGGAGCTGCCACTCACCGCCATGCAGAAGCTCGACCGGCAGGCGCTCGCACACCGGGTGGCGGGCCTCACCCGCGACCGCCATGCGCCGTGACCGCCGGAGCGGGCGTGCGACCGACAGAGCTCGCCGGCACGCCAGAATGGTGAGCGCTGTGCCCTCCGTCCCCCCGACCCGCAGATCTCCCGCGCTCCTGCTGGCTGCGATCCTGGCGTCGTTGAGCCTGCTCTCCGCGGCCTGTAGCGAGGCCGCGGGTCGAGGCGGGTCCTCCGGCGGCGCGAGCGGGGAGCAGGCCGCGGCGAACAGCTCTGACGCCCCGCCCGACCAGGGCCCCGATCCGCTCCCCGATCCCGGGGTGGCTCCCGGGGAGTGCAAGCAGGTCACCTACACTCCGCCCTCCGCGGCGCAGGCCTTTCAGGGCGAGCTGTGCCGACCCGAGAAAGACCAGCGCGACGTGGCGGTGATGGTCGTCCACGGGGGCAGCGGCGTGAGCGGTGGACCGACCGGAATGCGCCCCTGGGCCAGCCGGTTGCTCGCCGAGGGCTACGTGGTGCTCATGCCCGCCTACCACCTCTTCACACCCGGCGGCGAGCGTCCGGTGTTCCCCCGCCCCGAGCAGAACATCAAGGCTGCGGTGCAGTACCTGCGAGGGATCGCGAACGCCACCGGCATCCGCCGGGAGCGCATCGTCGTGCAGGGTATGTCGGCCGGGGCCCGCCTGGGATCGGTCGCCTACACCCACCCGGATGAGCCGTACTTCCAGGGGCCCGAGCTGTGGCCCGACATCTCCGACGAGGTGAACGGGTTCATCGGCTTCTACCACACCTACGACGGCTCGATGCAGTACTCGACCCAGTACTACGGAGGTCCCGACGACAGCAAGGATCCCCAGGTGCGAGACCGTTGGGATCACGCCGACGCGATGGCCAGCGCGAGCGCGGCACGAGGCCCGGCCCTGTTCATCACCGGCGACCGGGACTGGAACCTCATCATCGAGCACCAGAACGAGTTTGCCGAACGGCTCCGCTCCGCTGGGCAGCAGGCGACCACCGTGGTGATCAAGGGCGGTAGCCACGGGTTCGACTCGAGTGGCGGCAAGCGGCTGAGCAGGCTGGGCGAGCAGGCTGCATCGGAGGTGCTCCGATGGCTGAACGACCGCTTCCCCCAACGGCCGCCGCGGCCAGCGGAGGCGTCGTCGATCGACCTGGCCAGCGCCCCGAACTACACCGGTGGACCCCCACCGACCTTCGAGCAGCGCCGGCGGCTGACCCGACCCACGACGACCACGACCGCCTCGGCGGGTGGCACGACCACCGTGCCGTCGACCACCACGTCGTCCAGCACGATCCCTCCGCCGCCGACCACCGTGACGACCATCGAGGCCACCACGACCACGACACTCGAGCCGCCCACGACGGTCACCACGGCCCCGGCGATCGAGACCGGCAGCGGCGGCTGACCGGCCTCACGGGCCACCAGCCGGGTCGTCAAGGCGAGCGCGTCGCCAGGTGCTGGCGCAGCGCGGCCATCTCCGCGAACACCCGGCCCGCGTCGACCGGCGCATCCCAAGGCTCGCCACGAAGCTCGCGGTAGGCGCGATCGACCTGGAAGGCGAGCCGCTCCGGTTCGCTCCACCCGAGGTAGGGGCCGAGCTCGATGCGCTTGGCCGCCTCCAGGGGTGGCAGACCCTGGTCGAAGGAGCGCCGGGCCTCGCCGTGGACGTAGGCCAGGTACTCCCGCTGCTGGCGGAGCGAGGACACGTCTCCCAGCGGTCCGTGCCCGGGCACCACCACCGCTGGTTCGAGCGCCTCCAGACGCTCCAGCGCGGCGATCCAGCCGGCGAACGTGCCCTCCCAGCCGATCGGGGTGCAGCGGTTGAACAGGATGTCGCCGGTGAACACCACCCCCTCCTCGGCAAGGTACACGACCACATCGCCCGCGGTGTGCGCCGGCCCCACGTAGAGGAGATGGGCCACGGTGCCGCCGAGGTCGAGTTCGGTGTCGCGGTCGATGATCGTCGTGGGTGGGGCGGGATCGATCCCCCGGAAGTCGAACCGCCGCAGGGCTCGAACGAACTCGGCCATCGGGCCGAGGCTGGCGTCGTCCGCGTCGCACAGCGAGACGAAGGTCTCCGGTCGGACGTCTCGGACCATCCAGGCCGCGCACAGCCGGTGCCCGATGATCTCCGTGCCGAGCTGCGCGAGGAGCTGGTTGCCCCAGCAGTGGTCGCCGTTGTGATGGGTGTTGACCAGCCGACGCGGCGGGCGCGGGTCGATCGAGCCGTAGAGCGCGAGGAGCTGCCGGGTGCGGGGCAAGTCCCAGAAGGTGTCGACGACGAGCCCGCCGCCCCGGTCGACGAATCCGCTGTTGCTGTAGCCGAGACCTTCGTCGGGCTGCAGGCAGGCGTGCACGTGGGGTGCCACCTCGACGAGCTCCACGATCGCCGAGCCTAGGGATCGGGAGGCTGCGGTGCCCGACGCGTGACCTGGCAGGACCACGGGCATCCCCCTAGCGTGGAGCGATCCCGGCACCGTCATCAGTGGGGAGAAGGATGAGCGACGCTGGCCCGACCCGACCCGGCCCGATCGTCATGGTCGTCTTGATGGCCACAGCCGTGGTCGCGGCGGCCTGCGGGTCAGCGGGCGGGACGCCCCGGACCGAGCAGCTCCAGAACACCGGCGTCATCGAGGACGACGGCACGGCCGTCCCCGGCGGGCAGATCGTCTACGGCATCGAAGCCGAGTCCGACGGCTGGAACCCGTCGAACAGCAAGTGGGGCCCGGCAGGGCTCCAGGTCGCTCGGACCTTCTTCGACACCCTCGCCGCCTACGACGCGAACGGCCACGCGCAGCCCGATCTCGCCGAGGCACTCGTCCCGAACGACACCTACACGGAATGGACCATCCGCCTACGCCCCGGTGTCAGGTTGCACAACGGCAGAAGGGTCGACGCGGCCCTGGTCAAGGAGAACTTCGACTTCCTCAAGTCCTCGGTGCTCACCTCCGCGCCGTTCGAGCCGATCGAGTCGTTCGAGGTCCGCGGCCCGCTCGAGGTGCTGGTGCACATGAAGCGACCGTGGGTGAACTACCCCTACGCCCTCACCACCCAGATCGGGGTGGTCGCCGACCCGGACTGGCTTCGCAGCGGGTCGAAGACCGACCCTGTCGGCACCGGTGCCTTCGTGTTCAAAGAGTGGGTGCCCGATGCGCGGCTGATCGTGGAGCGGAACCCGGACTACTGGCGGGTGGACCCCTCCGGCACCCGCTACCCCTACCTGGACCGCATCGAGTTCCGCCCGCTCTCCGACAACGATTCGCGAGCTGCGAGCCTCGAAGCCGGCAACATCGACATCATGCAGGCCGCCACCGCTCGCCAGCTCGAGCATTTCGCCGAACTGGGCGAGCAGGGCAAGTTCCAGGTCTTCAACGACGTCAGCGGTGAGACGGCCGAGGTGTTCATCCAGCTCAACACCATGGCTCCGCCGTTCAACGACCTGGAGGCCCGCCGGGCTCTGGCCCTCGCGACCGACGCACAGGCCTTCGTGAACACTCTCCACGACGGCTTCTACGAGGTCGCCCGCGGCCCGTTCTCACCCGGCTCCCCGTGGTACACGGAGACCGACCACCCCAGCTACGACCTCTCGTCCGCGAAGAAGGCGGCCCAGGAGGTCAAGGCACGCCACGACGGCCGCTTCTCGTTCAAGATCCTCGGCGGCGGGGACGCCTCCTCCCTGAGCGCCCTCCAGCTCCTGGAGAGCCAATGGGAGCAAGCGGGCATCGACGTGCAGATCGAGCCGATCGAGCAGGCGCAGCTCATCACCAACGTCGCCACGGGCAACTACCAGGCGACGATCTGGCGGCAGTTCGATTCGCCTCACCCGATCGGCGACTCCGTCTGGTGGCACCCGAACACGGCCAAACCGATCCCCGAGGTCGCGCTGAACTTCGCCCGCAACCGCGACGAGCGGATCGGTGCCGCACTCGACGATGCCCGGGAGACCACCGACCCGGCTCGCGAGAAGGAGCTCTACCAGCAGGTGCAGCGGTACCTCGCCGAGGATCTCCCCTACATCTGGCTCTACCACGCGCAGATCTCCATCGTGGCCAGCAACCGGCTGGTCAACGTGGTGAACTACCGGCTGCCGGGAGGCCAGAAGGGCATCGAGCTGCTCGGCGGGAGCCATCCGCTGTGGCAGGTCTGGCTGCGAAGTTGACCGCTCGTGCGCCAGACTCGGCGCGACCCGTCGGCGCGTTCGAGGAGGGACCGTGAGCACTCCCCGTGTGGATGTCGAGCGGTACCGGGTTCCCGCCGGCACGATGGTCGACCTCGCGAGCTGGCCGACCTCCGAGCACGAGCATCACGGGAGTCACAAGAACGGCGCGAGCGGGCAGTTGGCCGAGTTGAACGAGCAGCTCGCCGACCTGCAGAACCTGCTCGCTGCCGGCGCCCAGCACAAGGTGCTGGTCGTGCTCCAGGGCATGGACACCTCCGGCAAGGACGGCACGATCAAGCACGTCTTCCGGACCATCAACCCGCTCGGCGTGACCGCGATCAACTTCAAGCGCCCGAACGACACCGAGGCCGCCCACGACTACCTGTGGCGGGTGCACCAGCGGGTGCCCGAAGCTGGCCGGCTGACCATCTTCAACCGCAGCCACTACGAGGAGGTGCTGGTGCCGCGGGTCCACCGACTCGTCCCGGAGGAGGTGTGGCGGCGCCGCTACGGTCACATCGCGGACTTCGAACGGATGCTCGCCGACGAGGGCACGATCATCCGGAAGTTCTTCCTGCACATCTCACGCCAGGAGCAGCGCCGGCGGTTGGAGGAGCGGCTCCACAACCCCCGTAAGCAGTGGAAGTTCCAGCACGGGGATCTCGAGGAGCGCAAGCTCTGGGACGACTACCAGCTCGCCTACGCGGAGGCCATCAGCCGTACCAGCACCGAGCAGGCTCCGTGGTACATCGTGCCCGCGGACCACAAGTCGTACCGCAACCTCGTGGTCTCGACGGTGCTGATCGAGGCCCTCGAGTCGCTCGGCATGTCCTACCCTCGGCCGGCCGGCGACCTCGACGGCATCACCATCGAGGACTGACGGCCCTCAGGCCATGGGACGCCCGGCCGCCGCCAGGCGAGCCTGAGCCCGTTGCAAGGCCGCCTGCGCGGTGACGTCGTCACCGCGGCGGATGGCCTCCTCCGCCCGCTCCTGGGCCCGGCGGGCCCGTTCCACGTCGATCTGGCTACCCAGCTCGGCCATGTCCGAGAGGATCTTCACCTGGTCGTTCGACACCTCGATGAACCCGCCGTGCACCGCCGCCTCTTCCTGCCGGCCGTCCGTCAGACGGATCGACAAGGTGTGGATCGCCAGGGCGCCGATGAAGGGTGCGTGACCCGGCAGGAAGGCGATGTCACCACCGCCGATGGTGCGCGCCTGGACCATCGTCGCTTCGGCCGACAGCAGCGTGCGCTCCGGCGAGACGAGCTCGACGTGCAGCGGCATCAGGCGTTCTTCTCGAGCTCGCGCGCCTTGGCCCGGGCCGAGTCCGCGTCACCGACGTTGAGGAAGGCCTGCTCCGGCAGATCGTCGAGGTCACCGTTGACCAGCTGCTCGAACGACTCGACCGTGTCCTCGACGGGCACCGTGACGCCCTTGAGGCCGGTGAAGACCTCGCCCACGTTGAACGGCTGGGAGAGGAACCGCTGCACCTTGCGCGCCCGGTCGACGGTGATGCGGTCCTCCTCGGAGAGCTCGTCGAGACCGAGGATGGCGATGATGTCCTGGAGCTCCTTGTAGCGCTGGAGGACCTCCTGGACCCGCCGGGCCACGTTGTAGTGGCGCTCACCCACCACCTCGGGCGCCAGGATGGTCGAGGTCGAGGCCAGCGGATCCACGGCAGGGTAGATGCCGAGCGACGCGATCTGGCGCGACAGCTCGGTGGTGGCATCGAGGTGGGTGAAGGTCGTGAACGGCGCCGGGTCGGTGTAGTCGTCGGCCGGCACGTACACGGCCTGGAGGGAGGTGATGGACCGGCCCCGGGTCGAGGTGATGCGCTCCTGCAGCTCGCCCATCTCGTCGGCGAGCGTGGGCTGGTACCCCACGGCGGACGGCATCCGCCCGAGCAGGGTCGACACCTCCGAGCCGGCCTGCACGAAGCGGAAGATGTTGTCGACGAACAGCAGCACGTCCTGGCCCTGCACGTCACGGAAGTACTCGGCCATGGTGAGTGCGGACAGCGCGACCCGCAGGCGCACGCCCGGGGGCTCGTCCATCTGCCCATAGACCAGGGCGGCCTTCTCGATCACGCCCGACTCCTGCATCTCGAGCCAGAGATCGGTGCCCTCCCGGGTCCGCTCGCCGACACCGGCGAACACCGACACGCCGCCGTGCTCGGTCGCCACCCGGTTGATCATCTCCTGGATGAGCACCGTCTTGCCCACGCCGGCGCCGCCGAACAGGCCGATCTTGCCGCCGGCGAGGTACGGCGTGAGCAGGTCGATGACCTTGATGCCGGTCGGGAACATCTGGGCTTTCGGCTCCAGCGCGTCGAACGCGGGTGGCTCGCGGTGGATCTCCCAGCGCTCCGAGATGCCCTCCAGCTCCGGGGTGTCGAGCGGTTCGCCGATGACGTTGAAGACGTGGCCCAGCACCGCGTCGCCCACGGGCACCGAGATACCCCGCCCGGTGTTGCGGACCGGCGTGCCGCGCTTGAGGCCGTCGGTGGGCTTCATGCACACCACTCGCACCCGGCTGTCACCGATCTGCTGGGCGACCTCGGACACCACGGTGACGTCCTTGCCGTCGATGGTGACGGTCATCTCGAGCGCGGTGTTGATCTCCGGGAGGGCGCCGCGGGGGAACTCGACGTCGACCACCGGACCGGCGATGGCCACCACTCGGCCATCCTTCAGATGCTGTCCCGTGCTCGGCTGGTTCTCGGTGACGGTCATCGGTGCTTGGTCTCCTGTGGTACGTGGGAGCGTTCTGGCGTCAGTGGAGCGATCGGGTCGTGTCGAGACGATCGAGGTGCTGGTCGAAGAGGTGCTCTGGCATCAGATGGTCGACGAGGATGTCTTCCTTCTCGCCCTTGCCCTTCTTGAGGGCCTCGGCACCACCCACGATCTCCATGATCTCGGTGGTGATGGCATCCTGGCGAGCCCGGTTCATGACCCGGGTGAGCGTGATCTTGAGCTCCTCCGCGTTGTCGGTCGCCGATTTCATGGCTCGCTGGCGAGCGGCGTGCTCGGAGGCTGACGCGTCGAGCAGCGCCGAGTAGATGCGAGCCTCGACGTAGCGAGGAAGCAGCTCGCCGAGGATCACCGTCGGCGACGGCTCGTACTCCAGATCCGCGCTCGGACCCTGGGTGCCGTTGCCGTCCTCCTCGACCTGCAGCGGCAGGAATCGCCGGATCACGGCCTCCTGTGAGCCGGCCGACGCGAACCGCCAGTAAGCGAGATCCACCGACTGCAGCTCCCCGTTCTCGAAGGGTCCCCGGATGGCCCCGGCGATCTCGCGGGCTTGATCGTAGGTGGGCTGGTCCGTGACCCCGGTGAAACGGGCCGCGATGCGGTAGTTGCGGAACGTGAAGTAGCTGATGGCCTTGTTCCCGACGCACACCAGCTCGTAGTCGAGCCCCTCGGCGCGGTAGGCCTGCACTTCGCGCTCAGCCATCCGGATGATCGTGTTGTTGTACGCACCGCACAGGCCCCGGTCACTGGTGATGACCACGATGGCGGCCTTGTTCGCCTCGGGATGGGTTCGCAGGAGCGGGCTGTCCTTCGCCGCACCGGCCTTCACCAGGTCGAGGATGACCGCGGTGATCTGCTCGGCGTAGGGGCGGGCCGCGGCGGCGCGCTCCTGGGCCTTGACGACCCGGGTGGCCGCGATCAGCTCCATGGCGCGAGTGATCTTCTTGGTGGACTCGACGCTGCGGATGCGCCGGCGAAGGATGCGCTCCTGGCCTCCCGCCATGGGCTAGCCCTCTTCCTCGGCGCGGTGGATCTCGTCCTCGGGCAGGGTGGCCTCGGCCCGGCCGCCGGCCCGCCGCAGCTCGGCGTCACCGACCTCCTCGCCCGCAGGCTGCTCTCCCACGGTCTCGGAGGGCACGAACTCGTCCTTGAAGGCCGCCACCGCGCCGGCCAGCGCGTCGCCCTCGGGGAGGTCGCCCGTCTCGCGGATGGTCTGGAGGATCTCCGGGTGGCGGCCGCGCATGAAGTCGAGCAGGTCGTTCTCGAAGCGCTTGACGTCCGCGACGGGGATGTCGTCGAGGTAGCCGCCGGTGCCGGCGAAGATCACCACCACCTGCTCCTCCACGGGCATGGGCGAGTTGAGTCCCTGCTTGAGCAGTTCGGTGAGCCGGTAGCCGCGCTCGAGCTGAGCGGCGGAGACCTTGTCGAGCTCGGAGCCGAAGGTGGCGAAGGCCTCCAGCTCCCGGAACTGCGCGAGGTCCAGCTTGAGGGTGCCGGAGACCTTCTTCATGGCCTTGATCTGCGCGGCGCCACCCACACGGGACACCGAGATGCCCACGTCGACCGCGGGGCGGACACCCGACTTGAAGAGGTCCTCCTGCAGGTAGACCTGACCGTCGGTGATGGAGATCACGTTGGTGGGGATGTACGCGGACACGTCGCCGGCCTTGGTCTCGATCACCGGCAGAGCCGTGAGCGACCCCGCACCCAGCTCGTCGGAGAGCTTGGCTGCCCGCTCCAGCAAGCGGCTGTGCAGGTAGAACACGTCGCCGGGGTAGGCCTCACGACCGGGCGGGCGTCGCAGCAGCAGCGAGAGCTGGCGGTAGGCCTCCGCCTGCTTGGACAGGTCGTCGTAGACGATCAGCGCGTGCTCGCCGCTGTCCATCCAGTGCTGGCCCATGGCACAACCGGCATACGGGGCGAGGTACTTGAACGGCGCGGGGTCGGAGGCGGGCGCGACCACCACCACCGTGTAGTCGAGCGCGCCGTGCTCGCGGAGGGTGTTCACGGTCTGGGCGACGGTCGAGCTCTTCTGCCCGATGGCGACGTAGATGCACTTCACGCCCTGACCCTTCTGGTTCAGGATCGTGTCGATGCAGACGGTCGTCTTGCCGGTCTTGCGGTCGCCGATGACCAGCTCACGCTGACCGCGGCCGATCGGGGTCATGGCGTCGATCGACTTGATGCCGGTCTGGAGCGGCTCGTGCACCGGCTTGCGGCCGGTGATGCCGGGGGCCTGGATCTCCATCCGGCGCATCGACGCACCGGTGATGGGGCCCCGACCGTCGATCGGCTCGCCGAGCGCGTTGACCACCCGCCCCAGCAGGGCGTCGCCCACGGGCACCTGGAGGATGTTGCCCGTGGCCCGGACCGCGGAGCCCTCCTCGATGGCCGCGGCCCGCTCGCCGTCGCCGAGGACCACCGCACCGATGGAGTCCTCGTCGAGGTTCAGGGCCAGCCCGACCGTTCCGCCCTCGAACTCGAGCAGCTCGTTCACGGCGGCGTCAGGCAAGCCCGAGACCCGCGCGATGCCGTCCCCGACCTCCAGCACCCGGCCGACCTGCTTGGTCTCGAGCTCCGGTCGGAAGCCCGCCAGGTTCTTCTGCAGAGCAGCCGTGATGTCGGCGGTGTTGATGGTGAGTTCAGCCATTGGCGTTCTCCTCAGAACGACTCGCGCAGCTTGCTGAGACGGGACCGGACGGAGCCGTCGATGACGGTGTCGCCGATCTGGGTCACGATGCCCCCCAGGACGTTGGGATCGACGATCACGACGATGTCCACATCCCGTCCCGTGGCTTCCTTGATGGACTCTGCCAGCCGCTTCTTCTGGTCATCGGTGAGCTCCACCGCGGAGCGCACCTCTGCCACCGACTTGTTGCCCGATGCCGCGGTGCGCGCGAGCAGGCGGTCGACGATGTCGGAGAGCTCACGGATGCGCCCGGTGCCCACCACGAGCGACACCAGCGCGACGGTGATCGGGCTGGCCTTGCCACCGAGGAGGTCCTCGACGATCTGCTGGCGCTTCTCCACCGGGAGGTGCGGGTCGCCGAGCGCTTGACGGAGATCGTCGTTGCCCTCGACCACCCGGGCGAAGCGGAAGAGCTCGTCCTGAACCTCGTTGACGTTTCCCTCAGCGGCCAGGACATCGAGGAACGCATCCGCGTACAGGGCGGTTCGATCGCTCATCGGGCGCTCACCCCCGACGACCGCAGGCTGGTGATGTAGCGCTCGACGAGCTCGGCCTGGGTCTGGCCGTCGAGGTTCCGGGCCACCACCGCTTCGGCCGCTCCCACGACCAGCTCGGCGAGCTCCGCCTTGAGATCCGCGGCAGCCTGGGCCTTCGAGGCCTCGGCGTCCGCGGCCACTCGTGCCCGCAGCTCC
Source organism: Rhabdothermincola sediminis (assembly GCF_014805525.1). Lineage (NCBI taxonomy): Bacteria > Bacillati > Actinomycetota > Acidimicrobiia > Acidimicrobiales > Iamiaceae > Rhabdothermincola > Rhabdothermincola sediminis. The sequence continues at coordinate 139,158 of NZ_JACFSZ010000002.1, forward strand.
GCGGCGTCCGCTTCGGCCCGCGCCGCGATCTGCTCGGCGAGGGCGGCCGCGGTCTGGTGAGCCTCGGAGCGGATCCGTGCCCGTTCCTGATCGGCGTTGGCGATCCGACCCTCGACATCGGCCAGCGCGGCTTCGGCCTCCATCCGGGCGGTGGCGGCCTCGGAGAGCTCGTTGCTCAGCCGCTCGATGCGCCCGTTCCAGAGGTTGCGGATCGCGGGACCACCCTTCCAGATGAGCAGGGCCGCGACCACCAAGAACGCGGATGAGCCCCAGATCACCTCATTGAAGTCGTGGGGGAGGATGAAGCCGTTTCCCGCGTGCCCGCCGCCTTCCGCTGCGAGAACCAGGAGGTTGACCATGTCGTGTCCTGCTTTCCTGCTCAGTTCTGCGAACCGGCGCGGTTCACGTAGTCCTCGATGATCTGGAGCTGTGCCTGGCGGTCGAGCGGCTTCTCCACCACCGCGCCGGCGGCCGCGACGACGATGTCGGCCAAGCTCTCGCGAAGCTCGGCTCGGGCCGCGGCCTTGGCGGCAGCCACCTCCTGCGCGGCCTGGGCCCGTACCGCTGCCGCGTCGGCCTCGGCTTCGGCCATCACCGCCTTGCGCTTCGCCTCGGCCTGGGCCCGGGCGTCCTCGAGGATGCGCACCGCCTCGGCCTTGGCGCTGGCCAGGCTCGCCTGGTACTCCGCGAGCTTGGCCGCGGCAGCCTCCCTGGCCTGCTCCGCCGCGGCGAGATCAGCGCGTGCCTTCTCCTCCCGGCGCTCCATGCCCCGCAGGACCGGTGGTAGCAGCACGAACTTCATGAGGATCCACAGCACCGCGAAGGTGACGGCACCCCAGAACAGCTCGTTCCCGACCGGGAGGATCGGGTTGGCGAGTTCTTCCTCCTGGATCGCCTGCGAGACCTCGGAGGCGACCCGGAGGGCCGTGGCGAAGACCACGTGACGCTCCTTTGGTCGGTGATCAGACGAACTTGAGGAGGATGAACACCACGAAGCCGATGAGGGCGAGCGCCTCGGTGAAGGCGATGCCGAGGAACATCGTGGTGCGGACCATGCCGGCGGCTTCCGGCTGGCGGGCCATCGCCTGGACGGACTGCCCGACCAGGTAACCGATGCCGATGCCCGGGCCGATGGCTGCGAGGCCGTAGGCGTAGCCGGCGCTCTGCGCGGCTGCTGCGGCCTTGACGTCGGCGGCGTTCTGCGCCGTCTCCTGGGCGATGATGCCGAGCGTGGACAGGGTGCTCATTGTCGTGTGTCTCTCCTCGTGTGGTGAGCTGGAGATCTCAGTGGTCAGGGTGCAGGGCACCGCCGATATAGACGGCCGCGAGGATCGTGAAGATGTAGGCCTGCAGGAATGCCACCATCAGCTCGAAGCCGGTGAGCGCGACGAGCATGAAGTACGACGCGGGCAGGACGGCCAGCAGCGGACCGAGCACCCAGAGGGTGATGCAGAGCACGCTGAAGGTCACAAGCAGGATGTGGCCGGCGAGCATGTTGGCGAAGAGCCGGACCGCCAGCGAGAAGGGCCGCACGATGAACGTGGAGATGAACTCGATCGGGGTCACCAGCAGGTAGAGCGCCGCCGGCACCCCGGGCGGGAACAGCGCGCTCTTGAAGTACTTGAGGGGCCCCTGGTGCTTGAAGCCCACGGCGATGAAGAACACCCAGGTGATGATCGCCAGCAGGGCCGGGTTGGCCATGCGGGCGTTCGCCGGCATGTGGAAGAACGGGATGATCTCGAACAGGTTCCCGATCAGGATGAAGAAGAACAGGCTCGCGAGGTAGGGCAGGTACCGCATGCCGTCGGGCCCGATGGTCTGCATGATGATGCCGTCCTTGAGGAACCCGACCGCGGACTCGGCCAGGTTCTGCGGCCCGCGGGGCACGAGCTCACCCTTGCGCGAGAGGAAGAAGAACAGGGCCGTGGCCACCACCGCGATCACGTTGATGAGCGCGATCTTGTTGAAGCCGTACCACGTGCCCTCGCCGAAGGCGCTCGGCCATTCGACGATCGTCTTGAACTCGGGGAACTCGAGACCGAAGATCACGTTGGGGTGTACTCCTGGGTCTTGGGCTTGAGGCCCGGGAAGGCGAGCGAGGCGGAGACGTACTTCATCTCCCAGAACAGCAGGCCGAGATGGGTCACGATGATGGTCACGCCGAGGGGCACCAGCTCGACCCACCAGGCGTCGCGCACGAGCAGGACGGCGGCGAAGATGATGGCGAGCCGGATCAGGAAGCCGAACATCGCGGCGACGCCCATCATGGCCACCGAGACCCTCGCCGAGTAGGTCATGGCGGTGGCGGCGAGCACGAAGTTCACGCAGACCAACCCGATCGCGTAGCTGGTCGACAGCGCGCCCGGCACGCCCCAGATCAGCCCGAACACGGCGATCAGCGCCGGGGCCGCCCACGCGGCCCGGCGCAGCATGTCGCGCACGAGCTGCCCCTCGGGGGCAGGACCGTGGAGCGTGGTCGTGAGGGCGTCAGTCATGACGCTTGGCCCATGGCGCGCAGGCCTCGTGCTGTTCCATCTCGAGCTTGTATCCGTAGTAGAGCTTCACGCTCACTCCCGCGAGCCCGACGACCGCGAAGGTGACGGTGAGGATCGGGGTGATCCCCAGCGAGCGGTCGATGAGCAGGCCGACCAACGCGAGGAGCACCGGGCTGAGCGCGAGCTCGAACCCTCCGCTGCTCTTGTACATCTGCTGCGTGACTTCGCGCCGTTGCGAAACGTCCACCAGACAACCCTGATCCGGAGCTTGTGAAGCAGTTCGCAAACTATTCGGGGTGCCCCTGCTCCGCAAATCCCCGGTCCCCGGCTCCGGCGGGGGCGGCCTGGGAGTCGGGTCGCGAGCCTCGCAGGCTCGGGTGCAGGATGGTGAACAGCGCCAGCAGGAGGGCGGCGATCCCGATGGGGACGATCCCATCGCCACGGCCCGAGTACGTGGGGTAGAGCACGAACCCCGACAGCAGCGCGGTCCACGCCCAGAGGATCAGCACGCTGCGCCAGTGACCGTGCCCCAGCCGCATCAGCCGGTGGTGGAGGTGATCCTTGTCTGCCGTGGCCACCCCGGTACGGCGGGTGGCGCGCCGCACGATGGCCAGCAGCGTGTCGAGGATCGGCACCCCCAGGATCAGCAGCGGGATGAGCAGCGGGGCGAAGAAGAAGAAGGACTGGCCGCTGAAGGGCTGGTCGGTACGTCCCCCCACCACCATGGTCGAGGCCGCCATCAGCAGGCCCAGCAGCAGGGCGCCACCGTCGCCCATGAAGATCCGGGCCGGGTGGCGGTTCCATGGCAGGAACCCGAGGCACATGCCCACGATGATCACCGCCAGCAGGGGGCCGACGTTCCCCGCCTGCAGCAGGCCCGCGTCGGTGAGCTGGAGCGCGTAGAGGAAGAAGGTGCCCGCCGCGATGGCCACGATCCCGGCAGCCAACCCGTCGAGCCCGTCGATGAGGTTGATGGCGTTGGTCATGCCCACCACCCACAGCACGCTGACCAGGTAGCTCCAGTCCGGCGAGAGCAGGAAGGTGCCCTGGAACGGCACGCGCAGCACGAGCAGGCTCACCCCGGAGATGACCAGGACGCTGGCCGAGACCACGATGCCGGCGAGCTTGGCGGGAGCCGAGACCTCGCGCAGATCGTCGATCACTCCCACGGCGAGGATCAGCAGACCTGCCGCCAGCACACCGAGGGGCTCGGTGTTCCCGGCGAAGACCTCGTCGAAGCCATCGAGTCGCCAGGCGACCGTCATCCCCGCGACCAGCCCGCCCATCATCGCGACCCCCCCGAGGGTCGGCGTCGGCCGCTCGTGTACTCGGCGCTCGTCAGGCTTGACCACCGCGCCGAGGCGCACCGAGAGCCGGCGCACCAGTGGGGTCAGGCCCAGGGTGGTCACCACGGTGACGGCCAGGACCGCGACGTAGGCCTCGAACGACGGCACGGGCCCGGGCTCGCCTCAGTGGGGATAGGGGGTGTACTTGGAGCAGAGGGTGGCCACGTCCTCCCGGACGGCGGCCAGCTCGCCTTCGTCGGTGCGGTGGCGGAGCGCTCGGGCGATGAGGCCGGCGATGGCGACCATCTCCGTCTCCCGCATGCCTTGCGTGGTGACCGCGGGGGTCCCGATCCGCACGCCGCTGGTGACGAACGGCGAGCGCGGATCGTCGGGGATCGTGTTCTTGTTGAGCGTGATGCCCGCCCGGTCGAGGACCGCCTGCGCCTCCTTGCCGGTCAGCTCTTCGTCGAAGGGGCGCAGGTCGACGAGCATCAGGTGGTTGTCGGTGCCGCCCGACACCAAGCGGAAGCCCTCGTGGGCCAACGCCTCGGCCAGGGCAGAGGCGTTGGCCACCACCTGGGCGGCATAGGAGGCGAAGCTCGGGTCCATCGCCTCGCGGAAGGCCACGGCCTTGGCCGCGATCACGTGCTCGAGCGGGCCGCCCTGCAGGCCGGGGAACAACGCCTTGTCGATGGCCGGCCCGAGCTCGGCCCGCGCCAGGATGCAGCCCCCTCGGGGCCCTCGGAGCGTCTTGTGGGTGGTGAAGGTGACGATGTCCGCGTGCGGGACCGGGTTCGGGTGCACACCGCCCGCGATGAGCCCCGCGATATGGGCGGCGTCGAACATGAGGAGGGCGCCGACCTCGTCGGCGATCTCTCGCAGTGGGGCAGGTTCGATGACCCGTGGGTACGCGGTGGCTCCGGCGATGATGAGCTTGGGTCGCTCGGCTCTGGCCACCTCCCGCACCCGGTCGTAGTCGAGGCGCTCGTCGCTGGGGGTGACGCCGTAGGAGACGAAGTCGTAGTAGCGGCCGCTGATGTTCACCGGCGAGCCGTGCGTGAGGTGGCCACCGTGGTCGAGGCTCATGCCCATGACCTTGTCGCCGGGCTCCAGCACGGCCAGGTACACGGCCAGGTTCGCGTTGGCACCGGAGTGCGGCTGCACGTTGGCGTGCTCCGCACCGAACAGCTCCTTGGCCCGTTCCCGAGCCAGCTCCTCGACCTCGTCGACGAGCTGGTTGCCGCCGTAGTAGCGCTTGCCCGGGTAGCCCTCCGCGTACTTGTTCGTGAGGACGGAGCCCGTGGCCTCCATCACCGCCGGCGACGTGAAGTTCTCGGAGGCTATGAGTTGCAAGGTGGTGTTCTGGCGTTCGAGCTCCCGGTCGATCAGCCCGAACACCTCCGTGTCGCGTTCGGTGGGCCAGCTCATGTCGGTCTCCTGGGTCAGATGGGGGCGAGGCGGGAGGCGTCGGGCTCGGGGGCGTTGTGCCACGCGAGCTCGACGAGGGAGTCGACGAGCTCAGCCAGCTCGTCGGCGGTTCGCTCGTAGACGGCCATCCGCTGGCCGATGGGATCGGCGACGTCGTCGTCCGGTGAGGACCCGAGGTGCGCCAAGGGTGTGCGCCCCGCGTGCATGCGGGCCAGCCAGCCCGCCATGCTCTCCCCCTCGCCGCGGGGGCCCCGCTCGCGACCGAGCCGCACCAGCTCCTTGAGGGTGAAGGTCCTCGGGAACGCGTCGGGCACCAACACCACGGCTTCGCGCACGTGCTCTCGGGCCATGGCCAGGATCAGGTCGGCGCCGGCCACCCGCTCGGGGCTGAGGAGGCTGCTGCGATGCTCGGCGATGCCCAGGCCGAAGTCGGCCATCACCTCCACCGCGGCGCTCGACGGCGGCCGGCCCTCCGCTGTCACACCGGCGGAGGACACCCGCGCCGCGACCCCCCGCTCGGTGAGTCGGTGCCGCAGGAGCGCTTCGGCCATCGGCGAGCGGCAGATGTTGCCGGTGCAGACCACGAGGACGTCGATGCTGCGGATTGTAGTGAGGACCCTCGCCACCGGTACTCTTGACCGACCGGTCAAGACGAGTGACAGAGCGATACCCAGAGCGAGGAGGAACGGTGGATCCACGGTTGCCGGTGCTGATCGGTGTGGGTCAGATCACCCAGCGGGTCGACCGTGGTGACGACGCGCTCGAGCCGGTGGACCTCATGGCCGAGGCACTGCGGCGAGCCGAGCACGACGCGGGCAGCAACGGGATCCTGGCGGGGGCGGACTCCATCCGGGTGATCAACGAGCTGTCGTGGCGGTACCTCGATCCGGGCGCGCTGGTCGCCCAGCGGATCGGCGCCGCGCCTCGCACCACCGAGTACACGGTGATGGGCGGCAACTACGTGCAGACGGTGGTCAACCGCACGGCCCTCGACATCCAGGCCGGCCGCAACGACCTGGTGCTGCTCACCGGAGGAGAGGCCTGGCGGACCCGCACTCAGGCCAAGAAGGCCGGCGCCGACCTCGGCTGGACGACCCAACCGCCCGGCACGCCTCCGCCGCTCCAGATCGGCGACGACCACGACCTGGTCCACCCCGTCGAGCTGTCCCGAGGCGTGTTCCTGCCCGTCCAGGTGTACCCGATGTTCGACATCGCCCTCCGGGCGGAGCGGGGCCTGTCGATCGCCGAGCACCGGCGCCAGATCGCCGAGCTGTGGGCTCGCTTCTCCGAGGTGGCAGTAGGCAACCCCTATGCCTGGATCCAGCGTTCCTACACCGCCGAGGAGATCGCCACTCCGTCCCCTGACAACCGCATGATCGGCTTCCCGTACACGAAGGTGATGAACTCGAACAACAACGTCGAGCAGGGTGCAGGGCTGATCCTCTGCTCGGTGGAGCGGGCCCGGGCACTCGGTGTGACCCCCGACCGATGGGTCTTCATCCACGCGGGCGCCGATGCCCACGATCACTGGTTCCTGTCCAATCGGGCCGACCTGCACTCCTCTCCGGCGATCCGCATCGCCGGTCGAGCGGCCCTCGACCTGGCCGGCGTGACGATCGACGACGTAGCCCACGTCGACCTCTACAGCTGCTTCCCCTCCGCGGTGCAGGTCGCCGCTCGTGAGCTCGGGCTGAGCCTCCAGCGCCAGCTCACCGTGACCGGAGGAATGAGTTTCGCCGGGGGCCCGTGGAACAACTACGTCATGCACGCCATCGCCACGATGGCCGACGTCCTGCGCGACGACCCGGGTTCGCTCGGAATGTGCACCGCCAACGGCGGCTACGTCACCAAGCACGCATTCGGCATCTACTCCACCGAGCCCCCTCCGTCGGGCCGCTTCCGCCATGCGGAGCCCCAGGACGAGGTCGACGCCCTCCCGAGCCGCGAACTCGCGGAGGGCCACGACGGCGAGGTGACGATCGAGACCTACACGGTGATGCACGATCGCGACGGCCAACCGGAACGGGCCCTCGCAGCCTGCCTCACCGCGGAGGGACGGCGGACCTGGGGCGCCACGACCGACCCCTCCACGATGCGAGCGTTCCTCGCCGAGGATCTGGTCGGGGTCAAAGGGGTGCTCTCCGCCGCCGGGGACCTGGCGCTGGCCTGATCGGGCGCCGGGGGCGGGTCAGCCAGCGCCGCGAGCACGCAGACGCGCCGCGAGGGTCTCCATCACCCGGTCGTGCGCCTTCGGCATCTCCTCGAGCAGTTGCTTGAAGTGCTTGGTGTCGAACGCCAGCAGCTTCATCGGGGTCTCGGCGACGACCGTGGCATTGCGTGGCCGGTGCTCCACGAGCGCCATCTCCCCCACCATCGAACCGGGGCCCACCGTGGCGATGTGCTCGTCCCCGTAGTACACGCCTGCACTGCCCTCGAGGATGACGTAGCACTCCAACCCGACCCGCCCCTGATCGACCAGTACGGCACCTGCCTCGGCCTCCACGTCGTCGGCCAGCTCCGCCACCCGCTGGAGCTCCTCGTCGGTGAAGCCGTCGAAGAACGAGACACCCTTGAGCTTCGCGACCCCGTCGACCGCCTTCTTCCTGCTCCCGAACATGGTGCGACTCTAGAGCACCAGGCCCTCCGGTGCCCTGGGTGCGGGTACGGTGACCCCGACACGAAAGGGGTGGTCATGCGAGCTGCGGTGATGCGCCAGGGCCAGCTGGTCGTCGATGAGATCGCCAATCCGGAGCCGGAACCAGGGCAAGTACTCGTCCGCACGCTCGCATGCGGCATCTGCGGCTCGGACCTGCACACCCTCGACCACGCGGACGAGATGGTCGAGATGGCCTCGGAAGCCACCGGAGCCGCCCCGGCGGGGATGCCGGCGCCCAAGGTGATGGATCCCTCTCGCGACGTCGTCATGGGCCATGAGTTCTGCGGTGAGGTGGTCGAGCTGGGCGACAACACCGGCAACTGCCGGGTTGGTGACGTCGTCGTATCCATCCCCGTGACCTTCGACCCCACCGGCCTCCACGCCATCGGCTACTCGAACGACTACCCCGGCGGTTACGGGGAGCTCATGGTGCTCTCCGACCCTCTGGCGCTCAAGGTGCCCAACGGGCTCGACCCCCGATCGGCGGCGCTCACCGAGCCGATGGCCGTGGGGATGCACGCCGTGAACAGCTCCCGCTCCGCCCCGGGGACGGCCGCCCTCGTGCTGGGCTGCGGACCGGTCGGCCTGGCGACGATCGCCGCCCTCGGACTGAAGGGGGTGGAGCCCATCGTGGCCGCTGACTTCTCACCCCGCCGCCGGGAGCTGGCATCCAGACTGGGCGCGCACGCCACGGTCGACCCCCGCGAGGAGGAGCCCATCGACACCTGGCGCCGTCTCGACGGGCGCAAGCCGCTCGTGCTCTACGAAGCCGTCGGTGTGCCCGGCCTGCTCGACACCGCGCTGCGCGCCGCTCCACGCCAGAGCCAGATCGTGGTGGTGGGGGTGTGCATGCAACCCGACACCATCCGACCGATGCGTGGCGTGGTGAAGGAGCTCAACATCCAGTTCGCGTTCGGCTACGACCCCGTCGAGTTCGCCGACACCCTGCGGCTGATCGCGGAAGGCACCATCGACGTGGCGCCGCTGATCACCGGCCACGTGGCCATCGACGGGGTGCCCGAGGCGTTCCGGGCCCTCGCCAGCCCCGACGAGCACGCCAAGATCCTCGTGGAGCCCGCCTAGGGGAACCACTCCGGGTCGCTGCGGTCCCGCCCCCGAGCCCGCGAGCCGCGACTAGTTTTCCTCCATGGCTAAGTACCGCTGTCCCTCATGCGGAGCGGCCCACAGGGAGGAGGTCGCCCACTGCCGGTTGTGCGGCGCCAGCATGACCGACATGCCGACCCTCCCGGGGAGCGTCAGCGTGCGGCAGGCAGCGGGCAAGAAACGAGGACTCGGTCCCGTGCTGCTGATCGGCCTCGGTGGGGTGGCCCTCATCGCGGTGATCGCGGTCGTGCTCGGGATGACCGGCGACGACGCCGCGGTCGTCGACACGGTACGCGACCAGGTGCCGGCCCTCAAAGGGCAGGAATACGACGGTTGGGAGTCCTTCGACGACGCCGACGGCGGCTTCACGGTCATGTTGCCCGGTGAGGTGATCGACGGGTTCCAGCCCTACCCACCTGCCGACGACGGTCGGATGGATCGCATCCACACCGACATCGGAGCGGAGACGACCCTCAGCGTCTCGTACAGCCAGGTTCCCCTCGATGAGAGCACCCCGAAGCAGGAGCAGCTCCGGACCTTCGCCGGATCCTGGGCCGACGCGCTGGGTGGGACCCTCTCGAAGGACGTGCAGGAGACCACGTTCCGTGGACAGCCGGCGCTGGTCGTCACCGTCAAGGGTCTCAAGCGCAATGGCGAGCTCGCGACGGCCAAGGCGCTGCTCGTCCTCAAGGGCACGATGCTCTACATCGTCCAGTCGGAGTCGGTGTATGCGGACCACCCGTCCTTCGACCGGCTGGTGAAGAGCATGACCTTCACGAGTTGAGGCGAGCCACGAGCACCCGCTCCCGTCCAGCCAGGTCGCGCTCCACGCGGGTGTCCGGGTAGCCGAGCTCGACCGCCAGCCGGCACATCTGCTCGGCTTGCCAGGGCGCGAGCTCCACCACGATCACCCCAGGGCGCGCCAGCCAGCGGGGAGCCTCGCGCAGGAGGTGCTCGAGGGCCTCGGTGCCTGCGGGGCCGGCGACCAGGGCCGCCCGGGGCTCCCAGCCCGCGACCTCCGCGGGGAGCTCATCCCCCTCCGCCACGTACGGGGGGTTGCTAACCACCAGGTCGATCGTGCCGGCCAGGTCCCCGGGCAGCGCCTCGAACCAGTCCCCGGCCGCCAAGTGCACCCGCAGCGCCGGCTGCCCCAGCCCGGCGAGGTTCGCGCCCGCGACGTCGAGGGCGGCTGCCGAGGCATCGGTGGCCCACACCTCCACCTGCGATCGCTCGGCGACCAGCGAGAGCGCGATCGCTCCCGATCCCGTACCGAGGTCCACCGCGACCAGAGGTGCCTGCTTGGCGGCCGCCAACCGGTCGAGCTCACCGAGGGCGTGCTCGACCACGATCTCGGTCTCAGGTCGTGGGATGAGCACTCGCCGGTCGACCAGCAGATCGAGGGTCCGGAAGCCCCAGCGGCCGAGGACGTACTGCAAGGGCTCGCCGGCGAGCCGTCGCTCGAGCATCTGATCGAAGAACCCCACGGCTCGCCGGCCCGCAGGCTGGTCCAGCGCACCGAGGAGCTCGACGGGCTCGAAGCCACCGGCCCGCTCCACGATGCGGCGGGCGTCGACCTGTGGCGAGCCGACCCCGGCCTGCGCCAACCGCCGCTCCGCCTCCCGGAGGAAGTCGCGCCAGGGCGCCGGCTGCAGCTCGCTCACGCCGCGGAGCCGGCCGCCTGGAGTTGGCGGCTGCGCTCCTCGGCGAGCAGCGCGTCGACGATCTCGTCGAGCTCGCCTCCGAGCACCTTGTCGAGCTTGTACAGCGTCAGGCCGATGCGGTGGTCGGTGACCCGGTTCTCCTTGAAGTTGTAGGTGCGGATCTTCTCCGATCGGCCACCACCGCCGATCTGGCTCTTGCGGGCCGAGGACTGCTCCGCGTGCTGGCGTTCCTGCTCCCGCTGCAGGAGCCGGGCCCGCAGGACCTGCATCGCCTTGGCCCGATTCTGCAGCTGGCTCTTCTCGTCCTGCATCGACACCACGATCCCCGTGGGCTTGTGGGTGATACGAACCGCCGAGTCGGTGGTGTTCACCGACTGTCCACCGGGTCCGGAGGATCGGAAGACGTCGACCTGGAGATCGTTCGGGTCGATCTCGACGTCGATCTCGTCGGCTTCGGGCATGACGGTCACCGTCGCCGAGGAGGTGTGGATCCGCCCCTGGGACTCGGTGACGGGGACCCGCTGAACCCGGTGGGGGCCGGCCTCGTGCTTCATCCGGCTCCACACACCGGGACCTCGGAGCAGGAAGGTGACCTCCGCGAACCCGCCGAGATCCGAAGGGCTCGATCCGAGCACCTCCAGGGACCACCCCATCCGAGCCGCGTACGCCCGGTACATCTCGAACAGGTCGCGAGCGAAGAGGTTCGCCTCCTCTCCCCCTTCCGCTCCCCGGATCTCGACGATCACGTTCTTGCCGTCGTTGGGATCGCGGGGCAACAACAGCACCTTGATCGCCTCGTCCAGCTCGGCGATCTCGCGCTCGACCGCGTCGATCTCGGCCCGGAGCAGCTCCCGGTCGGCGGGATCGGCCTCGGTGTACAGCTCGCGCGCTGCCTCGAGATCGTTGCGGAGTCCCCGGAGGCGCCGGTACCGGGTGACGATCTCCTCCAACTCCTTGTAACGACGGGCCACCTCCGCGTAGCGCACCTGATCGGCGAGCACGGCCGGATCGGCGAGGCGCGCCTCGACCTCGACGTACTCCTTCTCGAGGTCGGCGAGGCGATCGTGCATGGATCCCAGGGTAGATGGGCCTCAGGCCCGCCAATCGCCGATGACCTCGACCAGCTCCGCCGGTTCGTGGAGGGCCCCGGCCAGCCGCCTCGTCACGGGATGGGCGTCGCGCTCGGGCAGCGCGAGCACCAGGCGCGCCCCCGGGGCGTGCGCAGCCCGGGCGTCGGCGGCCGCGGGGACGAGGTCGAGGTCGATGCCCACCGAGCAGGCGACCACGATCGGGTGCCCGTCGAGGTCCACCCCGACCGCGACCGCGGCTGCCGTGTCCTTGATGCTCTCGCGGGGCACGGTGGGCTCCACCGGCTCGAGGGAACGGGCGCCGACCCGATGGGGCTCCGTGATCAGCGCCGCCCGCAACCATCGCTCGGCGGCCAGCCTGGCCAACGGATGACCGAGATCGTCAGGTCGGCGCTGCCGGCGCACGCTGTCGACCACGCTACGCAGCGCGTCCGTGGTGGGCAGGTCACCGTGCACGAGCGCGAACGCCTCACGGTCGTGGCGGCCTACGCCCACCTCGATCCGAGCATCGGCGCCGTCGACGACGATGCGGGCGATCTCGAGACCGAGGATCTCGCCGCGCACCTCACCGTGCTCGATGACGATATCGACACCCTCAGCCGCGAGCAGACCCACCAGATCGAGCGCCGCCTCGGGGGGAGCCGCCGGCGGCCGGAGGGGCTCGGGCTCGGCCCGCTCCACCGATCGGCCGTCGACCTGCCACACCGTCGCCGGCAACCGGAAGTATCGAGCCTGCCGGGCGAACACGCCGGCGTGGTCCTCGGTCAGGAGGTGGACCTCTCCCGCGCCCTGCTGGTCGGCCCAGGCGATCGCCTTGCCCAACCCGCGTCCGCGGGGCGCGTCCAGGAGGACGAAGGCTCGATCGTCGTGCCGGGCCGCGGCACCTCCGGGGAAGCCGACCGCCTCCGGCGTGGCGCCCGCAGAATCGGCGAGGCCCGCCTCAGCGAGGAGGGCGCGCAACTTGGCCTGGAGCAGGCGCGCCTTCTGCTCAGGATCGAGAGGAACAGTGGCCTCCCGGTCAGCCCTTGCGGCGCTTGCCGTAGCGCTTCTCGAACTTCTCGATCCGGCCGCCGGTGTCGACCAGCTTCTGGGTGCCCGTGTAGAAGGGGTGGCACTCGTTACAGAGCTCGACGTGGAGATCAGCCTTCGTCGAGCGGGTCGTGAAGGTGTTGCCGCACGAGCACCGCACCGTGGCGGTGACGTACTCGGGATGGATGTCTGCCTTCATCGCAGGGGCTCCAGTCGGGGAGACGGGGACGGGTCAGTGTGCCGGGAATCGCCGGGAACCAGCAACTCCCGTCCAGGCGCACCTACGCGCCAGCCGACGGCGCCTTGGCCACCTCGGCCAGGAACTCGTCGTTGCTCTTGAACGTGGAGAGGCGGTCGATGAGCATCTCGAGGCCGGCACCGCCGCCGCCTTCGCCGAGGCCGCTGAGCACCCGCCGCAGCTTCCACACCATCTGGAGCTGCTTGCGATCGAACAACAGCTCTTCGTGCCGGGTCGAGGACCCGTCGACATCGATGGCCGGGTAGATGCGCCGCTCGGCCAGCTTGCGGTCGAGGCGCAACTCCATGTTGCCGGTGCCCTTGAACTCCTCGAAGATCACCTCGTCCATCTTCGATCCGGTCTCCACCAGCGCGGTGGCGAGGATGGTGAGCGACCCGCCTTCTTCGATGTTGCGAGCCGCGCCAAAGAACTTCTTCGGCGGGTAGAGCGCACCAGTGTCGATGCCCCCCGACATGATGCGACCAGTCGCCGGCGCCGCCAGGTTGTAGGCCCGCGCGAGGCGGGTGATGCCGTCGAGGATGATGACGACGTCCTTGCCCTCTTCGACCATCCGCTTGGCCCGCTCGATGGTCAGCTCGGCGACCATGGTGTGCTCGTCGGAGGGACGGTCGAACGTGGAGGCTGCCACCTCGCCCCTCACCCACCGGCGCATGTCGGTGACCTCTTCGGGTCGCTCGTCCACCAGGAGCACGATCAGGTGCACCTCGGGGTTGTTCGTCTCGATGGAGCGGGCGATCTGCTTCATCACCGTCGTCTTCCCCGCCTTCGGAGGTGACACGATCAACCCGCGCTGGCCCTTGCCGATCGGGGCGATGAGATCGATGATCCGCGCCGTCATGTTGGTCGGATCGTTCGGGGTCTCGAGCCGCAGCTTCTCGTCGGGGAACAGCGGGGTGAGGTCCTCGAAGCGCGGCCGCTGGCGCGCCTGCTCCGGATCGGCACCGTTGACCAGATCGATGCGAAGCAAGGCGGGGTTCTTCTCGTTGCGGCCTGCGGGCCGGGCTGCACCCTTGATGTGGTCGCCCTTGCGCAGACCGAACTGGCGGACCTGCTTGACCGAGACGTAGGCATCATCCTTGCTCGGCAGGTAGCCGCGCAGGCGCAGGAAGCCGTACCCCTCGTCGCGCAGATCGAGGTAGCCCTCGACCTCCACCGGCTCGCCCTGCCACGCCTCCTCCTGACGCTCGCCCCGATCCCGATCGCGGTCCCGACCTCGACGCCGGCGCCGGCGGTTGCCCGGCTCCGGCTCCTCCCGCTGACCTTCACCGCGGTTGCCCTGGCCTGGTGCGCGCCGTTCGCGATCACCGTTGTCTGCCCGACCTTCCTGCCCTTCAGAGGCCGCCGGCGACTCCTGCGAGCTCCGCTGAGCGGTGCCGGCATCCTCTTCGCCCGCCGACGCCGACGGCGCGGCGGTGTCGACCTGCCCCTCAGGGGTCGCCGCCCCGGCGGGCTCGGCGTCCGCCACGGTGGGCTCACCCTCGCCGGCAGCCGCCAGATGCTCGGCATCTCCAGGCTCCTCCGCGGTTTCGGCCTTGGCCTTCCGGGTGCGCTTCGGCTTGGCCTCGGTGGATCCGTTGCCGGTCGTCTCGGACGCCGGAGACGTCACGCCGGTCAGCTCGAGGATGAGATCGACGATCTCGGCCTTCCGGGCTCTGGAACTCGGCTTGCCACCCAGCGCGATCGCGATGGTGCTCAGCTCCTCTCGATCCTTGCGCTCGAGCGCCGTCCGTTCGAGCTGCTGGGAGTCCACGCTCATGGGCACCTCTCTCGCTTTCTGTCAGTGGGGATCTGCTCGGGAGGCCCGCCTGGGTGCTCAGGCGCCACCCGCCGTGAGAAGGAGATCAAGGGGCACGTGCGACCGCCGTGAAACCGGCCATCCGTTTCGGCACGGTGCTCAGAGGAGCGGGAAGACCTCGCCGTGGTTCACGAACATGCGGTGAGCGGCGGTGCTGCCGCAGCTGCTCACCCGACCTCGCTCGACCGAGCGGATGCAGCCCCCTTGCGACGCAAGAAATGGTACCGGCCTGCCCCAGCCCGAAGCAACCTCCCCACAGCGGGGACCGGCCTCGTGAGCGCGGTGTCATCCGCGAGCCCGCACGCCTCCGTAGTCTGCTTTGGAAGGCACCTATTTAGCACTAACTCAGGATCCATGTCCACACGGACTCGAACCCTCGGCGTGGCCGCCGCTGCCGCGCTCACACTCGGGCTGGCGTCGACGCTCGTCGCGCTCCCCTCGTCACCATCCGGTGCGCAGACCCAGGCCACGGTCCAGGTGGTGCACGGTATCCCCAGCGTGGGCGCGGTGGACGTGTGCGCGAACGGGACCATCGAGCTGCTCTCCGACGTGCCGTTCGGCACCGTGGCCACGCTCGAGGTCGCCGCAGGGACCTACGACCTGACGGTGCATGCGGCGTCCCCGGGTACCTGCGACGGCGCGACGCTGATCACCCTGAACGGCGCAGAGGTGCCCGCCGGGGCGAACATCTCGGTCGTCGCGAACCTGACCGGTGGCAGCCCCAACCTAGCGGTCTACCCCAACGATGTGAGTGCCGTGCCAGCGGGCACCGGCCGGGTCGCGGTCTACCACGCGGCCGATGCCCACGGTCGACATCCTGGTCAACGGCGGCCCAGGGCTCGACGATCTGGCTCAAAGAGAGGTCCTGACGGCCGACCTGCCCGCGGGGTCCTACGACTTCACGGTCACCTCAGCCGACGGATCGGTGACGGTGACCACGCTTTCCGGCGTGCAGGTCCCAGCGGGCAAGCTGCTCCAGGTCTTCGCGGTCGGCGCATTGCCCGACCCCAGCAGCACCAATCCCTTCCAGACCGTGGTCAACGTCGTCGATCTCCCCATCTCGAGCTCCCCGACGAGCTCGGCGTCGAGCGGGCCGGCGACCACCGCCGGGGCGCAAGCGCACACCGCGCAGCCCCGGGTCACGGGCTGAGCATCCCTGAGCTCGAAGGGCACTTCTCACCGCGGGCCGCCGGTCTCACCGGCGGCCCGCGGTGCGCGCCAAGCCATGCGATCCCGAAATGCCTCGCGGTGACCACCGCCCCACGGGCAGACTGCGGCGGTGGGGATCCTCGAGGCGACGGGTCTGAGCAAGGCCTACAAGGGCATGGTGGCCGTGGACCATGTCGACGTCACGATCGCCAGCGGCGAACGGGTGGCGCTGCTCGGTCCAAACGGGGCCGGCAAGACCACCACGTTGCTCATGCTCCTCGGGGCGATCACGCCCGACCGGGGCACGGTGAGCATCAACGGTCTGGCGCTGCCCAGAAAACGCAGCCAGGCCCTGGCCCACGTCGGGTTCGTTGCCGGCTACCTACCGCTGCCTGACCGGCTCCGGGTGCGCGAGGCGCTCGACCTGTTCGGCCGCTTCTACGGTTTGCGCAAGACCGGGCCACACATCGACGAGGCGCTCGAGCGGTTCCACATCGGCCACCTCGCCGGGCGCATGTGCGCCGAGCTCTCCTCCGGCCAGCGCACCCTGGTCGGGATCTGCAAGGCCGTCCTGCATCACCCTGGCCTGCTGGTGCTCGACGAGCCGACCGCCTCGCTGGACCCGGACGTGGCGTTGCGGGTGCGGGCCGGCCTGCTGGACCTCGCAGCCGACGAGGGCACCGCGCTGCTGGTCACCAGCCACAACATGGTCGAGGTGGAACGCCTCTGCGAGCGGGTGCTGTTCATGTCGGCGGGCCGGATCGTGGTCGACGGGGCGCCGGCCGAGATCGCCGGGGCATACGGCCACGGCTCGCTGGAGGACGTGTTCCTCGAGTTGGCGAGCACGCCACACGACAAGGGCAGCCGGTGAGCTGGTTGCGGATCCGGGCAGTGGCCCGCCGGCACGCCTTCGTGTTGTGGCGCAGCCCTCACCGGCTGTTCGACGTGCTCGTCTGGCCTCTGGTCGACGCGCTCCTGTTCGGGTCGCTCGGGGTCTTCGTCGCTCGCCAGGCCGGCGGGGACACGCAGGCGGGCGTGGCCTACCTGCTCGCCGGCATCCTGCTGTTCCACGTGATCTACCAGTCGCAGATCGCCGTCTCGACCGGCTTCCTCGAGGAGACCTGGTCCCGCAACATCTTGAACCTGATGGCCACCCCGCTGAAGGAGATCGAATACGCCTGCGGGGTCGCCCTGTTCGGCATGGCCAAGCTCGCGATCGGGATCGGTGTGGTGGCGCTGGCCGCCGTCGGCTTCTACTCGTTCAACATCCTCGACGTCGGCTGGGGGCTGCTTCCCATCGGCGCGCTGCTGCTCGTGGCCGGGTGGTCGATCTCGCTGTTCGTGATCGGGTTGGTGCTGCGATTCGGGCAGAGCGCCGAGGTCTTCGCCTGGGGGATCCTCTTCGTCGTCATGCCGCTCTCGGGCGTCTTCTACCCCGTCGAGTCGCTCCCGGGGGTCCTTCAGCCGGTCGCCCGGCTGCTGCCCACCACACACGCGTTCGATGCAGCCCGCACCCTCCTCGACGGTGACCCGATGCCCTGGGACGAACTCGCCTACTCCCTCGTCGGTTGCATCGCCGTGGCTGCGCTTGGGTTGCTCTTCCTCACCCGGATGCTGGCCGTGTTCCGCCGGCGCGGCTACGTGACCCGGTTCAGCTGAGCGGGCCATCGACCGGATCGTTCACCGAGGCGCGGCCCCGAGCCGCGAATCGCTGAACAGTTGGGTTCAGGTGGGGTTCGGGCGCGGGTGTGGTTCGCGCGGGTGTGGTTCGCGCGGGTGTGGTTCGCGCAGGTGGGGTTCGGGCGCGGGTGTGGTTCGCGCGGGTGGGCTGCCCGCGCAGGTGGGTCAGAGGCCGACGAGGCGTGGCATCAACTCGTGGCCGGGAACCGCCGGCAGGCCGGCCACCGCCCGCTCGCTGTAGGTGCCGCCGGGTCCGGGCCGGACCGAGTCGACGAGGAGGTACGGCACCGGATCGGGAGTGTGGGTCTTGAGTCGCAACGGCGTGGCGTGGTCGGGCAGCAGCAGCAAGCGCCACGACCCGAGCCGATCCAGACCATCGACCAGGTCGCCCAGCACCAGCGAGTCCCAACGCTCCAGGGACCGCACCTTCTCCTCGACGTCGCCCGCGTGGCCGGCCTCGTCGGTGGCCTCGATGTGGATGATGAACAGGTCCGCCCCGTCGGCGAGGGCATCGAGCGCGCACTCCCGCTGCGCGGCGTAGTCGGTGTCGTAGCCGGGCGTCATCCCCTCGACGTCCACCACCTCGATGCCGGTGAGCACCCCCAGCCCGCGCACCAGGTCGACCGCGCTGCACAGCGCGGCGTCCAGCCCGAACCGTTCGGTGAACGGTGGCATCTGGGGCTGGAACCCCTGACCCCACAGCCAGACCTGGTTGGCCTCCAGCCCGAAGCGACCCACGATCCGGCGCGATGCCTCCATGACCGCCTGCAGGTCCGGCGCGGCGGGGCCGGTCGGCCCGACGGCCGGCTTGTCGGTCAGGTCGTGAGGTGGGATGCAGGTCGCATCGGACCATGCGGCCGGTGCCACCATGATGTGGCGGTACTCGACCCCGGCGTGGAACTCGAGCCCGCTGCCGCCCAACTCGTCATCGAGGGCCTCGATCACCTTGCGGGCCTCGTCGGAGGACGGATGGCCACCGGCGAAGTCGACCATGGTGCCGTCAGCGCCGATCGTCACCAGGTTGCATCGGTAGGCGACCTGGTCGGGCCCCAGCTTCAGGTTCAGCGCCGCGGCCTCGATGGGGGCTCGCCCCGTGTGGTACCGGGCGGGGTCGTACCCGAAGATCGACATGTTCCCCACGTCGCTGCCCGGCGGCAACCCCGGTGGGATCACCGCGGCCCGGCCCAGCTCGCCCCGGGCGGCGAGGGACCGCAGCGTAGGCATGTCGGCCACCTCGAGGGGGGTACGTCCATCAAGCGCGTCGACCGGTTCGTCGGCGCACCCGTCCGGCACGCACACAACGTACTTCATCGCTCGATCATGCCAGGAAAACGGGCTCGGCGGCGCGGGAAGGCTCGGGGCTCAACGGGCGGCGAGCACCTGTTCGAGGTAGCGCTTCACCGTGGTGGGCTCCGCGGGGAGGATCTCGTAACGCTCTGGGCGCTCGAGCAGATCGGCCAGCGGACCGGGCAGAGGCGGCCGCACGCCGGTCGCCTGCTCGACCGCGTCGGGGAACTTCGCCGGGTGGGCCGTAGCGTGCACCACCATGGGCACGGAGCGATCGCGGCGCAGCACCCGGGCAGCGCCCAGCCCCACGGCGGTGTGAGGGTCGATGAGGAGCCCGAGCTCCCGGTGCACGTCCGCGATGACCCGGAGGGTGGCGTCGTCGTCGATCCTGGCGCCCGACCAGTGCTCGCGCAGCAGCGCCAGCCGATCCGGGTCGATGGTCACGGTGCCCTCTGCCCGGAAGCGCAACATCAGCTCGGCGACCTGCGCGCCGTCGCGGCCGTAGAGCTCGAACAGCAACCGCTCGAGGTTGCTCGACACCTGGATGTCCATGCTCGGGCTGAGCGTGGGGTGGACCTCGTGGATGGTCATCGTCCCCGAGGCCAGGAACCGGGTGAGGATGTCGTTGCGGTTGCTGCCCACGACGAACTGCGAGATGGGAACGCCCATGCGCTGGGCCGCATAGCCCGCGAACACGTTTCCGAAGTTGCCGGTGGGCACGGAGAACGCCACCGGGGCGGCGCCCCGCTCGAGCTTCGCGGCGGCGACCACGTAGTAGACGATCTGGGCCATCACCCGGGCCCAGTTGATCGAGTTGACCGCGGCCAGATGCAGGCGGTCGCGCAGCTCCTGGTCGGCGAAGAGCGCCTTGACCAGGTCCTGGCAGTCGTCGAAGGTCCCCTCGATGGCGACGTTGTGCACGTTCGCCGACCCGACGGTGGTCATCTGCCGGCGCTGCACCTCGCTGACCCGGCCGGCGGGGTGGAAGATGAAGATCTCGATGGACTCCCGGTCGCGGCAGGCTTCAATCGCGGCGGAGCCGGTGTCGCCCGAGGTGGCACCGACGATGGTCACCCGCTCGCCACGCCGGCGCAGTTCGTGGTCGAAGAGCCGGCCGACGAGCTGCAGGGCGACGTCCTTGAAGGCGAGGGTCGGACCGTGGAACAGCTCGAGGAGCCACAGGCCGTCGCCGAGGTCGTACAGCGGCGTGACCTCGGGGGTGTCGAAGGTCGAGTAGGCGTCGCGCACGATCGCCTCGAACGCGTCGCGCTCGATGCTGTCCTCCACGTAGGGCCACATCACCTCGAGCGCGGTGTCGGGATACTCGGCCTCGGCGAAGCGCTCGAGCGCACCCGGACCCAGCGACGGCCAGCTCTCGGGCACGTACAGGCCGCCGTCTCGGGCCAGCCCGGTGAGCAGCACGTCACCGAAGGCCAGCACCGGGGCCGCACCGCGGGTGCTGACGTACTTCACCGCCGACCGCCCCTCATGCCCCGCCCTCCTCGCCGAGGAGCCGGATGAGGCTGCCCACCCGGCGGACCGCGTCGAGGTCACCCAGCTCGGTCACCGTCGACTGCATGTCACGCTCCCGCGCGGTGTGGGTGATGAACACCAGGCGGGCCTCGTCCCCCCGGCCCTCCTGCTCCATCGATGCGATCGACACCCCGTGGCGACCGAACACCCCGGCGACCGCGGCCAGCACTCCGGGACGGTCGACCACGTCGAGGCCCAGGTAGTACTCGCACTCCAGGTCGTCGATGGGGCGGATGCGGGCCGGCGCCAGCGCGCCGACACCGGCGTGGGTTCCCTTGCGTAGGTTGACCGACGCGTCGATCAGGTCACCCAGCACCGCGCTGGCGGTCGGGTCGCCGCCCGCTCCCCGTCCGTAGAACATGAGGTCACCCACCGCCCCGCCCTGGACGAACACCGCGTTGAAGCTCTCCCGGACCGACGCCAGGGGATGGGTGCTCGGCAGCAGCACCGGGTGCACCCGCACCGCGACCTGACGGTCGTCGCCGGCGAACTGCTCGGCGATGGCCAGCAGCTTCACCACGTAGCTCCTCCGGACGGCGTAGGCGATGTCATCGGCGGTGAGGGTGGCGATGCCCTCGTGGTAGACGTCACCCGCCACCACCTTCACCCCGAACGCGATGCTGGCCAGAATGGCGATCTTGGCGCCGGCGTCGAAGCCCTCCACATCTGCGGTGGGGTCGGCCTCCGCGAACCCGAGACGCTGCGCCTCCGCCAGCGCCTCGGCGTAGGAGGCACCGGCCTCGGTCATGCGGGTGAGGATGTAGTTGGTGGTGCCGTTCACGATGCCGAGCACCCGGTCGACCGGCTCACCGAGCAGCGATTCCCGCAACGGCCGGACGAGGGGGATACCTCCTGCCACCGCCGCTTCGAAGAGCACGTCGACCCCTGCCGCCTCGGCCGCGGCGAACACCTCCGCGCCCACGTTGGCCAGGAGCTCCTTGTTGGCGGTGACCACCGGCTTGCCGGCCTTCACCGCCTCGAGCACGAGCGAGCGGGCCGGCTCGATGCCCCCCATCACCTCGACCACGACGTCGACGTCGCCGGCGGCGACCACCTGCTGGGGATCGTTGGTGAAAACGTCGGGGGAGAGGTCGACCCCGCGATCCCTGGAGGCGTTGCGCACCGCCACCCGCTGGACGACCAACCCGATCCCGGTGCGGGCCTCGATGCTCGAGGCCTGCTGGTGCAGCAGGCGGATGAGGGCCGAGCCGACGGTGCCGCAGCCGAGCAGCCCGACGCGCACCTGGGAACCGTCCATGTGCCGAGGCTACTGCCGGTGGATCAACGCCCGGGCAAGGGTTCCAGGGTCGACCTCGCCGGGTCGGTACGCCGCCAGCAGCCACCGCCACTCATAGGTGCCGGCACCAACACGGTAGCGGGGAGAGGTGTCCGGCCCGCAGCTCAGGGTGCCGAGCCCGCGGTGGGCGACGTCGAGGTGGACCACTGTCTCGGCCCGCGGCCGCAGCTCGACGAGGTGCCGGGCCCGCCACAGGTCGTCGGCGTGATGGTGGCTGGCGGAGAACCCGAAGAGCTCGCCGGTGGCCACCACCAGCAGGCCCACCGCTTCCCCTCGCGGGTCCTCGCCCCCGGGGACCTGCTCGAGCGCCATCCAGCGGGTGCCGAGGTGCAGGCCGTGCTCCTGGGGCACGAGGTAGGGCACGAGCTGGTCCGCGACCGTCGATTCCCATCGTGAGACCACCGCGCTGGCCTGGCGATCCGGGTAGGTCTCGTGCGGGCCCAGGCCGAACCACCGAAGGCGTTCGAAACCGGGCGCGGTCATGAAGGTCAGCCCGATCCGCGGCAGGTCGTCGAAGGGCTCGGGCACCTCCACCCTGCCTTCCAGCACGATCGCGCCATCGGACCGCCGGTGGGTGTGCTGCACCGCGGTGCCTACGACCGCTCCCGTGTCGAGCTGCCAATCGAGCCAGCGGGTGAGCGGCTTGGCGGACTCGTCGGTCCATCCGTCGGTGCGGTCTCGCAACAGCTTCAGCCCGTCGTTGTCGGTGGGGGATCGCCACATGGTGACAGTCACCGGCGAGGCGAGCACGGCCCACCCATCGACCACCAGGGACTCGAGCGCGCCGGACTCCGGGTCGATGCTGGCTTCGGTGTCGAGCGGGGTCGGCGGCGGGCCAGGGAGCTGATGGCGTGGCCCCGCGACCGGCAGGGTGAGCTGGTCCCAGGCCACGAGATGACCCGCCGGCGCCCAGGGCTCGTCCTGGCGGGTGAGGGCGCGCACGGTGAGGTGGGCTTCCTCGCCGGGGTGCAGCTCGAGCGGCTCGATCGGCACGGCGACCGTGACCGAGGACCGCGGCGGGATCTCCGGCAGCTCCAGCTCGCCCTGGTCGACCACCCGCCCGTCGACGGTGACCTCCCACACGGCCCGCAGCCACGACAGGTCCCGGAACCACTGGCGGTTCTCGACGGTGACCCGCCCGGCCCGCAGGTCGGCCTTGCTCGCCCGCACCCGCACCGGTGCGGCCAGGTACGCCAGCTCCGTCAGTGCCGGGTGTGGGGTGCCGTCGGGGCCGACGAGGCCGTCGGCGACGAAGTTGGCGTCGTTGGGCTCGTCGCCGAACTGGCCGCCGTAGGCGAAGAACGCCCCGTGCGCACCATCGTGGTGCGCCAGCCCGTGGTCCTTCCACTCCCACACGAAGCCGCCCTGAAGGCCGCGGTAGCGCTCGAAGGCCGCGTAGTAGTCGGCCAGGCCGCCGTTGGAATTACCCATGGCATGGGAGTACTCGCAGAGGATGAGCGGACGGCGCCGGTCGCGCCGGGATCTCGCCCACTCGATGATCTCGTCCACCGAGGCGTACATCGGGCACACGATGTCGGTGACCGGTGCCGGCGCGTCCAGATCGAACATCAGCGCGCCCTCGTAGTGCAGGGGGCGGGTGGGATCCGCCCGCCGCACCCAGGCCGCAGCGGCGTCGTGGGCCGCGCCGTAGCCGCTCTCGTTGCCCAGTGACCAGGCGATCACGCACGGGTGGTTCTTGTCGCGCTCGACCATCCGGGCCACCCGTTCCACGATCGCACCCCGATAGCGGGGGTCGTCGCAGAGGCTGGTGATGAAGGCGTGCGACTCGACGTCGGCCTCGTCGATCACATAGAGGCCCAGCTCGTCGCAGAGGTCCAGGAAACGATGGTCGTTCGGGTAGTGGGCGCAGCGCACCGCGTTGATGTTGTGCTGCTTCATGGCCAGCAGGTCGGCCCGCATGTCCTCGACCGTCACGGCCCGGCCGCGCTCGGGATGGTGATCGTGGCGGTTGACCCCATGGATCATCACCGGCTGACCGTTGATCAGCAGCTCCCGATCCCGGACCTCCACCGTCCGGAAGCCCACCCGCTGGCAGAGCACCTCACGGGTGACACCCTGCGGGTCGACGAGCGAGACGAGCAGGCGGTAGAGCGCTGGGCGTTCGGCCGACCAGGCCTCGACCCCGGGGATCGTGGCCGACAGCTCGACGTGGTGCCCCCAGAACAGGTAGGGGGTCCTCTCGTGGGGCACGGTGCCGCGGAGAGGCGCCTCCGTGAGCGGTGCGCCTTCGAGCGTCTCCAGCACCGCTTCGACCCGCCACCCTTCGACCCGCTCGGCCCGCTCGCCGAAGCCCACGGTGGCCCGGACCCGGAGCGAGCCCACTCCCTCCTCCCCCAGGCCGGCGCGCACCCGCAGGTCGTCGATGCGGGTGTGCCCGGTGGCGTAGAGGTACACCTCCCGCTCGAGGCCCGCGTGCCACCAGTGGTCCTGGTCCTCGAGGTAGCTGGCGTCGCTCCAGCGCACCACCACGCAGGCGATGGTGTTCGCGCCGAGTCGCACGTGCTCGGTGACGTCGAACTCGCTCGGCAACCGGCTGTCCTTGCCCATGCCCACCGGCTCGCCGTTGACGTACACGTACAGCACGCTCTCGGCCCCGCCGACGTGCAGCACGATCCGCCGACCCTTCCAGGACCGGGGGACGGTGACGTCGGTGCGGTAGACGCCGGTGGGGTTGTCGGCCGGCACGTGCGGCGGCACGGCCCGGAACGGCATGCGGATGTTCGTGTAGATGGGCCGGTCCCAGCCCTGGGTGGTCCAGCACCCGGGGACGGCGATGGGTGACCAGCCGCTACCCAGCCCGTCGTGCAGCGACGGATCGGCCACGTCCGCGGGCACGGCCTCGGGTGAGGCGAACAGCTTGAACCGCCACGTGCCGTCGAGGCTGCGGAACCACGGCGACGCCTCCCGCTCACCGGACCGGGCGAGGTCCTCGTCGGGGAACGGGACGAGCGGGGGGCGCATCGGGAGCCGGTTGACGGCGGTCAGCTCCGGCGCCTGCCAGGTGGGGGTCCCGAGGAAGGACAGGTCCGTCACTCGCTCCCCTGCGGATCGAGCACGTCGAGGCGGAGCAGGTCGTCGAGGGTCTCCCGCCGGACGACGACCCGGGCGTCGCCGTCACGCACGAACACCACGGCCGGCCGCAGGACCTTGTTGTAGTTCGACCCCATCGAGTGCCCGTACGCGCCGGTCACGGGGGTGGCGAGCAGGTCGCCGACCTGCAGGTCCTCGGGCACCCGGCCGTCGACGACCAGACGGTCGCCGGACTCGCAGTGCTTGCCGACCACGGTCACCAGCTTCAGCCGGGGTGCCTGCACGGCGCGAGGCAGGAAGGTCTCGTAACCGCTGCCGTAGAGCACCGGCCGGGGGTTGTCGCTCATCCCCCCGTCGACGGCCACGTAGGTGCGGATGCCGGGAAGGTCCTTGATGGTGCCGACGGTGTAGAGGGTGACCGCGGCGGCGGCGGTGATGGCCCGGCCAGGCTCTGCGGTGACCCGGGCGGTGATGCCGTTCGCCTCGCAGGCGCGGTGGATGGCGGCGGCCCAGTCGGTGATGGTGGGCGCCGTCTCGCCCTCCACGTACGCCACCCCCAGCCCCCCGCCGAGCGAGAGCTCCGGCAGGCCGTGCGCGTTGACGAAGCCCGCCACCGCGTCAACCGCCAGCTCGAAGAACTGGGCTTCGAACACCTGGCTGCCGATGTGCGCGTGGATCCCCACCAACTCCATCGCCGGTGACGTGGCCGCCCGGGCGAGTGCCCGGTCCGCGTCGCCGCTGTACACCGGGAACCCGAACTTCGAGTCGTCCTGGCCGGTGCGGACGAACTCGTGGGTGTGGGCTTCGACCCCCGGGGTGATGCGGATGAGCACCCGCGGCGGGGCGAGGCCGCCCGCCACCAGCTGCTCGATGCGGGCCATCTCGTCGAAGGAGTCGACCACCACCCGGCCCACGCCCTCGCCGAGCGCGACCCGCAGCTCCTCGACCGACTTGTTGTTGCCGTGCAGCACCAGCCGCTCGGGCGGCACCCCGGTGGCGCGGGCGACGTGGTACTCACCGCCGGTCGAGACGTCCAGGCTCATGCCCTCCTCGAACGCCAGCCGGGCCATGGCCCGGCAGAGGAAGGCCTTGGTGGCGTAGCTCACCCCGGGGCCGAACGCGGCCACCGCTTCCCGACAGCGGGCGCGCAGGTGGTCCTCGTCGTAGACGAACAGTGGTGTGCCGAACTCGGCAGCCAACTCGAGCGTGTCGCAGCCCCCGATGAGGAGCTGGCCGTCGCCACCCACCGACGCGTTGTCGGGCAGCAGCGCCCACGGCAACGGCGCCGACGACGTGTCCATCACATCGATTCCGGCGCGTCCACGCCGAGCAGGTCCAAGCCGATCGCCAGCCCGATCTCGGCGGCCTCCACGAGCCACAGTCGGGCCTGGGTCAGCGCAGGGGGAACCTGGTCGCTGAGCACGTAGCAGTCGTGGTAGAAGCCGTGGAACGCGCCGGCCAGCTCGCGCACCCAGGTCGTGATCCGGTGCGGGGCCCGGTCGTGGCACGCGGCGAGCACGGCGTCGGGCAGCTCCGACAGCGACCGCAGGACGCCCAGCTCGCGCTCGTGGGTGAGCAGCGACAGGTCGGCATCCGCCAGCGGCACCCGATCGACGCCCCGCTCGGCGGCGACCCGCTTGATGGAGCGGATGCGGGCGTAGGCCATCTGGACGTAGAAGACCGGGTTCTCCATGGCCTGGCTCTTGACCACCTCGAAGTCGAAGGTCTGGGGGCTGTCGATCGACTGCAGGAGGTAGGTGAGCCGGGCCGCGTCGGGCCCGACCTCGTCGAGCACGTCCCGCAGCTCGATGATGTCGCCCGCTCGCTTCGAGAGCCGTACCGGCTCACCGCCCCGGAGGAGGTTGACGAGCTGGGTGATCTCCACGTCGAACTCGGCGGGGTCGTGGCCCAGCGCCTGGAGCGCGGCTCGCATCCTCGGCACGTAGCCGTGGTGATCGGCTCCCCACACGTCGATGAGCAGGTCGAAGCCTCGGGCGAACTTGTCGCGGTGGTAGGCGATGTCGGGCAGGAGGTAGGTGTACTCACCGTCGCTCTTGATGAGCACCCGGTCCTTGTCGTCGCCGAAGTCGGTGCTGCGCAGCCAGGTGGCGCCGTCCGCCTCGTAGATCACGCCGCGCTCGGAGAGATCGGCGAGGGTCTGGATGATCGCACCGGAGTCCACGAGCGAACGCTCGCTGAACCAGGTGTCGAAGTGCACGTGCATCCGGGCGAGCGTGTGGCGGTGGTCCTCCACCGCGCGGGCCTCACCCCACTCGAGTACGTCGACCCCCTCGGGCATCTCGGCCGCCCACTCGGCGATGTACTCACCCTGATAGCCGCCCTCCGGCACCTCCCGACCCTGGCGCCGGGCTTCGAGGGAGGCAGCGAACAGCTGCATCTGGGTGCCGCGGTCGTTGAGGTAGTTCTCCCGGTGGACCTCGTAGCCGCAGCGGGCCATCACCCGGGCGAGGGAGTCGCCGTAGGCAGCACCCCGCCCGTGCCCGGCGTGCAGGGGACCGGTGGGGTTGGCGCTCACGAATTCGATGTTCACCCGGGTGCCGGCGCCCACGTCGTGGCGGGCATAGCCGGTGATGCCCTGCTCGACGACCTCCACGAGCAGATCGTGCAGCCACGATTCCGCCAGGTGGAAGTTGACGAAGCCGGGGCCGGCGATCTCCACCCGTTCCACGTGCGCCGGCCGGTCGGCCTCCAAGCGCTGGGCGATGGCCTGGGCCAGCTCCCGGGGCTTCCACCCGGCCTTCTTCGCCGTGGCGAGGGCCACGTTGGTGGACCAGTCGCCATGCTCCCGCCGGGCCGGCCGCTCCAGGTGGATCTCGCCGGGCATGGGCTCCACCTCGAGCGTGGCCAGGGCTCGTCGCAGGGCCTCGCCAAGCTGGTCACGGATCACCGGGCGATCGTAGCGGTGGCCTCTCGGCTCCTTCGAAGCCGTTGCAGCCACGCCACGTGGCACCGCTACGATCCAGGTTCCCGCCCTCGTAGCTCAGGGGATAGAGCATCGGCCTCCGGAGCCGTGTGCGCAGGTTCGAATCCTGCCGAGGGCGCTCGAGACACGGGCTGACCTCCCGGTTCTCGTTCACGACCGGGCCGCGCTCCCGATCGTCGTACGGCCACCACGGAGGTTCCGCACCTCAGGTGGTGTCGAGCCGCTCCGCGCGCTGACCGGTGATGCCGGCGATCAGCTCGAAGTCCTCGTCGGCATGCAGCACGGTGAGATCGGCGAACTCGGCCGTCGCGGCGATCAACAGGTCGGGTACTGACGGGGCCCGGTGCTGGCCGCGCTCGGCCAGCACGGCCTGCACCTCGACCGCGCGGTCCTCGATCCTCGGCGTCAGGTATTCGACAGGCATCGATGCGATCGGCGGCGCGCCCAGAAGCGACCGATGGTCGGACGCCGACCGGGCGGAGTAGCCGACCTCCAAACGGGTCACCGTCGAGATCCGCACCAGACCGCGCTCGATCCGATTCGCCCACTCCCCTGCATTCGACGCGAGGTGCAGCCGAACGATGGCCGACTTGTCGATCAGCCAGCCTGTCACGACCAAGCGCCCGACATGACTTCGGGGTCATCCAGATCGCGGGCCAACGAAGCCACCCGCTCGAGCTGCTCGACCGTGACGGCTCCCTCATCCTGGACACGTTCTCGCTCGAGTGCCCTCCGCAGATACTCGGTTCGCGAGAGCCCCAATCGCTTCGCCTTGGCATCGATCGCCGCCACGACCTCCTCGGGCACGTCCCTGATCAAGATGTCCGTCATCTCCACCTCCAGGTGATATCTAACGATATCACCTCAAGGGCCGACAGGCCGAACTCACGACTGCCAGACGGGGCGCCTGCATCCTGCCGTCCGCCCCGCCAACGGGGATACGACCGGTCTGGCGCGCTTCGAGCCGGCGGGCGGATCAGCTCCGCTCGCCGTGGGCGTCGACCACCTTGGCCACCAGGGCTCTGAGCCGCTCGCGCTCGGTGGGGGTGAGCGGCGCGAGCACCGCGTCCTCCGCTTCAGCGGCGATGGCGTCGTAGCGGCAGAGCGCTGCACGGCCCCGATCGGTGAGGGTGAGCTGGTGCCGGCGACGGTCGGCGGGATCCCGGTCCCGCCGCACCCAACCTGCCTGTTCGGCGCGGTCGATGACCTCCACCAGATCGGTGGGGTGGACCCCGATCAGCTCGCTCACCTCACGCTGGGAGATCGGGCCCCGGTGGGCGACCACGCGCAACAACCCGTAGGTGGGAGGGCGCACCCCCGACTCGACGACCCAGTCCTCGGCCAGCACCCGGGTGGCGAACTCCCTGCGGAACAGGCCCACGAGGCGCGTCAGCGACGTGAGCTGGTCGACCACCGCGCCGGCCTTGGCATCCGTCTCGCCCGATCGGGACCGCTCGCGCCCCACGGAGCCAGCGTAGCCCCCACCCTTGCTAGAGTTCTGATATCTCATCGTTTGGTGAACCAACGATCTGATCGGCAGGAGCTCTCAGATGGCACCGCCCGTCCCGCATCGCGCCGACACGGCCCAGAGCAACCGATGACCGCGCCCCGACGCAGTCCCCACGACCGGCCGGCCGGCACGGCCCTCCCCACCCCCGATGACGCCGGCCGCTCGGCGGTGCTCGTCCGCGGGCTCGAGAAGTCCTATGGGTCGATCCGGGCGGTCGACGGCATCGACCTCGACGTGGGCACCGGCGAGACCTTCGGGTTCCTGGGGCCCAACGGTGCCGGCAAGTCCACCACCATCAAGATCCTCTGCACGCTGGCGGAGCCGACCGGTGGACACGCTCGGGTGGCCGGTCACGACGTGGTCACCGACCGTGGGGAGGTCCGCCGGCACATCGGTCTGGTGTTCCAGGACACGACCCTCGACACCTACCTGAGCGCCGAGCAGAACCTCCGGTTCCATGCCGAGCTGTACGGGCTGCCCCGGGAGGTGATCGGGCCGCGGCTCCAGCAGGTCCTCGAGATGGTGGGCCTGTGGGAGCGGCGGCGCGACAAGGTGCTCACCTTCTCCGGTGGCATGAAGCGCCGGCTCGAGATCGCCCGGGGGCTGATGCACTCCCCGCGGGTGCTGTTCCTCGACGAACCGACGGTGGGCCTCGACCCGCAGACCCGGGCCTCGATCTGGGACTACATCCACCAGCTCCGCCGGCAGGAGGACATCACGATCTTCCTGACCACCCACTACATGGACGAAGCCGAGCACTGCGACCGCATCGCCATCATGGACGCGGGCCGCATCGTGGCCCTCGACACGCCGGAAGCCCTGAAAGCGTCGGTGGGCACCGACCGGATCCAGATCGGCACCGAGGACCCGCAGGCCGCGATCGAGCTGCTCGCCGGGCGCTTCGACATCGAGGCGGCCATCCACGACGATCTCGTCACCTTCGCGGTGGCGGGAGGGGAGGCCTTCGTGCCCCGCCTGTTCGCCGAGCCGGGCCTGTCGATCCGCTCGGTGCACGTGGCCCGGCCCTCGCTCGACGACGTGTTCCTGAGCTACACGGGGCGAACGATCCGCGATGCCGAGGCAACCCCCGCCGACAACATGCGGATCGGGCCATGGGGTCGAAGGTGAACATGGCAGAGCAGACACCAGCCGTCCGAGTGGGCCCCGAGGCGGGCGCAACACCCGTCCCACAGGTCCTCGGGGTCCGGGTCGCGGAGGCCGGCTTCAGCCAGGACGTGCGGGCCGTGAAGGTGGTGCTCCAGCGGGAGCTCATCCGGTTCGGTCAGGACCGCACCCGCATGATCTCGGCGCTGGTCCAGCCGGTACTGTTCCTGTTCGTCCTCGGGACCGGCCTGTCGTCGCTCACCGGGTCGTCCACCGGTGGCATCAACCTGCGGACCTTCATGTGGCCCGGCGTGCTGGCCACCTCGACGCTGTTCACCGCCATGTTCTCGGCCATGTCGATCGTCTGGGATCGGGAGTTCGGCTTCCTGCGCGAGATGCTCGTGGCCCCCGTCCGGCGCAGCTCGATCATCATCGGCAAGGCGCTCGGCGGTGCGGTGGTGGCGACGCTGCAGGGGTGCCTCGTGCTCGTGCTCGGTCCCGTGGTCGGCGCCCCGATCACCCCACTGCTGGTGGTCGAGCTCATCGGCATGCTGCTGCTGCTGTCGTTCATGCTCACCGCTCTCGGGCTGGTGATCTCCGCCCGGGTCCAGCAGATGCAGTCGATCATGGGGATCATGCAGATGCTCCTGCTGCCCATGTCGTTCCTGTCCGGCGCGCTCTACCCGCTCTCGGGGCTGCCCGCATGGTTGAACGTGCTCACCCACCTCAACCCCATCACCTATGCGGTGTGGCCGGTGCGCAACGCGGTGTTCCAGCGCCTCGACGCCCCGGCCGCCGCCAAGGCGGCACTCAACCCCCCGATGACCTGGTTCGGCTGGCCGGTGCCCGTCTGGCTGCAGCTGCTGCTCGTCGCGGTGCTCGGCGGCATCTTCCTCGCGGTCGCGGTCCGGCAGTTCGAGCGGGTCGAGTAGCGCCGAGGCCAGGAGGCCTCCACGGAGGAGGTCGATCGGTTCGCTGCGACCCCACCGGCACCCGCTAGCCAGACAGGACCGCCACACCGGCGGTGAGGATGACGTAGGCGGCGAGCGCGACCAGCACCCCCACGAACCAGCGCACGAGGGTGACGGTCGGCAGGCGGTCAGCGACGGACTTGCCGACCGATGCACCGACGAGCGCGGCGACGGTGAAGGGCACAGCGGCCGCCCAGTCGATCGAGGTGGCGCCCAGCCGCCCGGCGAGCGCCACCGCGGCGTTGATGAAGATCACCAGCAACGAGGTGCCGACCGCATCGGGCATGTCGAAGCCGAGAGCCAGCACCAGAGCGGGCACGACCACGAAGCCCCCACCGACCCCGAAGAAGCCGGTGACGAACCCGACGATCGTCCCCGCGAGGAGGACCTTGGCCGCGGTGACGAGCACCTGGCCCGGCTCCACCCGGGCACCGACGAGCACCCCGCCGGCGCTGGAGGTGCCGCGTCGGGGGACCGCGGGTGGGTCAGGATCCCGATCGACACGGCGGCCCGGGGAGCCCGCGGTACTCGACCACATGCGCCAGGCCACCACGAGCATCAGGCCGGCGAACGCCAGCAGCAGGACGTCAGCGTCCGCGGCCCGGTTCAGGGCGGTCCCGAGCATCGATCCGCCGATCCCGGCGAGACCGAACACCACCCCGGGCACGATCCGCACCCGTCCCGCTCGATGGTGGGCGAGCATGCCCAGTAGGGCGGCCGACCCGACGACGATCAACGAGGTGGTGGTCGCCACCTGGGGGCTCTCCCCCGCCGCGTACACCAGCATCGGTACCGCCAGGATGGAACCCCCACCGCCCAGGGCGCCGAGCGAGATCCCGATGAGGAACCCGAGCGGCGAGACGAGCAGGGGTCGCAGGTTCATCGCCGCCACCTCGACCCTGCGGCCGCGAGCCGCGGTCGGTGGATACCGGCGCCCGAACACCCCACCCGAGCACATCGTCCGGCCAGCGTGGCGGTCCAGGTGACGTGGGCGTGCATGCTCGGTCCTCCCGGGGCACAGCCGATCTAGCTACCCCGGGGGGTATCATAGCACATTGTTCGCCATACCCCATTGGGTATGTGGCCCGCTTCCGGCAGCGGTGATCCCGGGTCCTGGATCGGTCGCTACCCGCCGCGGCGGACCCGGACCGAGATGGTCGAGTAGCACATCTCGTCCTCGGTACCCTCGGCCCAGGTCACGTACCGGGGAACCGGTGAGGTGATGAGGTCTCGGTCCCAGGAGCACTCGACCCGCACCACGTCGGTGGGTTTCAGATCGATCCGGTCCCGGGGTCGGTAGACCAGCTGCCAGTTGAAATCCCAGCTCGGGATGTCGAGCAGGACCTTCTCGTCCGGCGTGCCCGGGTTGAGGGTCATCCGGAAGGTGCGCCCGATCTGGTGCTCGTGCCCGAGGACCCCGACGATCTCCCCCGGCGTGACCACCCGGTGGTCACAGCCCGAGCGGGCGACCCCGTCCGCGTCGAGGACCGCGAGCTCCGCCAGGCTCCGCCGGCACAGCATGATCAACCCGTCGGGGATGGCACTCGCGGCCGGCCCGAACTGCCGGGTCAGCTCGTCGATGGCCGCGTTGCGATCGCACAGCGGCGCCTTCTCCCCGGACCGACACGGGATCTCGGCAGGAGCCAGGTAGGTGTTGGTCACGATCTCATCCAGCACACCGCCGGCCTGCATCTCGAGCGCCAGCTGGGAGCGGTCCGGCGGCGCCTCGTGGGCGAAGTGGTAGTGCACCTGGACCACGAAGAAGTCGCCCGGCGCCAGCTTGATGCCCGATCCCTCCGGCAACCTGTTCGGGCGTTGCCCCGGCACCCACCCGGCGATCAGCTCCGAGCCTCTCGTCCGGCCCGTGGGGCTCTGCTCCCCACCCGGACCGGCGGTCCCGAAGAAGCAGTGCCAGCCCGCACCGGCGTCCGCGGTGTCGAGCGCCTCGACCTGCGACCGCAGCGATGCCGACACCTTGAACACGAGGGCGTGGTGGACCACCGGGAGTTGGTCGGGGAGGAACTCGAAGCCGGTCACCCAGGTCCGCTCCTGCACCTGCGGGTCGTAGGCGAAGCACCGGTAGTCGTTGGTCAGACCGGTCGAGCCCTGATACGGCTCCGGCGGTGCCAGGACCCGATCGTGGCGGATGCTGAAGGTCTGCTCCAGATCGTCCGCCGGCGGCCGGATCGGGGTCGAGGGGTCGACGTCGAGAGGACCACCTGCTCGCGCCCATCGGGCGATCACTCCGATCTCGGCGTCGCTGAGCCGCCGCTCATGCATGAGCGGCACCCCGACCGGAGACGCCGGCCAGGGTGGCATGTACCGGGACTCCACGACCTTGTCGATGCTGTCCGCGTGCTTGGCGACGTCCGCTGCCGTGTCGAGCCGCCAGGCGGACTCCCCGGCCTGACCGGGGTTGTGGCAGGTCGCGCAATTGCGCTCGAGGATCGGTTGCACCGTCGCGGCGAACGACGGGTCCGAGCCCATCACCAACTCCGCGAACCGCCCGTTCGCGCCTGAGCCCGGCTGGTACGGCAGGCCCTTCGCTTCGTCGATCGCCCGCACGTCGATGATCAGGGTGGCGTCCCGGCCGGTCCGCGCCAGCGGACCGAGGCTGATCGGCCCGATCCCCCAGTCCGCCAGCTGCACGGTGGTGCGGGCGTTGACCACCACGTCGTCACCTTCGATGCCGGCCTCGGCGTCGAGCACGATCGGCTTGCTCACCCCCTTGACCTCGAGGTCGGCCTCGATCCGCAGGGGATACCTCGCCCCTTCGCTGATCCGGGCGGGCAGCCCGTCGATCCGTGACGCTCGCAGGTGGGCGAGCGGGTACTCGCTCGATTCCAGGAAGTCGTGCCGGATCCGGTCGTCGCGCAGGGACTGGTCGCTCGTGAGCTGCTCGACGTTGATGACCACCTCGCCGAGCTGCGAGGCCGAGGGATCTGCCCGGTCGACCAAGATGTCGCCCGCCACGCCGCTGGTCGAGCCTCTCGCCGTGTTGCTCTTCCCGGCGAGGATCTCCTCGACCTCGTAGGTGACCGAGGAACGGGTGGCGTCGATCCGGTAGACCGTCTGGCCCGGCCGGGTGGCGATCAGCCTCGGCGCGTCGGGCACCGCCATCGAGACCTCGACCGAAGGGGTGCTGGCCCGCAACCACCACCAGGTGCCGACAACGGCGATCGCCGCCACGCCGGCCAGCACGACGACGAAGCTGAACAGCCGTCGAGCAGCGGAACGACCTCCCGCTCGGCCGATCGGCTCACCCTCCACGTGGCCGGGCGAACGCTCCGGCATCCCTTCCCCCCCGACGAGCACGAGCCCAGTATGGCAGCGGGGATCCGGTGGCTCGCGAGCGCGGCCGGGCGTGGGCCGGCGCGCCCGCTCAGACCCGCTCGACCCGTGGGGGCTTGCCGGGGGTGACCTCGAAGGTCGCCACCGTGGACACCGGCGAGCTCGGGTCCTTGACGTCGGCGATGCCACGGAAGCGGGCCACGATCCGGTCGCGCCCGATCTCCGTATCGAGATAGCCATGGTGGCTGCCGTCGAACCACTGCACCTGAGGGTTCTTCGCCCGGTAGTCGTGGACGTCGAGCCCCGAGCTGACCGACGTGGCGAGCAGTTCGGGGGCTGCCACGGGCGAGGCGGGGTCCCACGGATCGGGCTTGACCACGTTGACGAAGGCCGCGTGGTAATCGCCGGTGAGCACCACCGGGCTCGGCACCCGCGGATCAGCCAGGCGCTCCACGAGGGCCCGGCGCTCGGCTGGGTAGCCGTCCCAGACCTCGAGGAAGTACTCAGGCTGCTCCCCGGGGTCGGAGACGTCGAGACCGGCCAACAGGACCGGGTTGCCGAGCACCGTCCAGATCGCCTCGCTCCGCACCAACCCGTCGAACAGCCACTCCCGCTGCTCGGCACCCAGGGCGCTTCGCCCGGGCTCCAGGCGCTCCGGGCAGCCCGGCCCCTGGTCGAAGGTCGAGGTGGCCCGGCAGGGCGGCACGTCGGCCTCCTGGCGGGTCTCGATCACGAAGAGGTGCGCGAGGTCTCCCCACCGAACATCCCGGTGGACGCGCACCGTGTCACCCTCGGGCGGCGGGGTGCGGACGGGCATGTGCTCCCACCACGCCCGGTAGGCCGCGGCCCGGCGGGCGGCGAAGGTCGGACCGGTGCCGCCGAGGGCGCCGTCGCCACCCGCATAGTTGTTGATGACCTCGTGATCGTCGAAGGTCACGATCCACGGGCACGACGCGTGCGCAGCCTGCAGGTCGGGGTCCAACCGCGCCCGGGCGTACCGGGCCCGGTACTCCTCCAGCGACTCCGGGAAGCGGGCCCCGAGGTACTTGCGCTCCGCGAGGGCCTGGTCGGGATCGTCGACACCCGGCACCTCGTAGATGTAGTCACCGAGGAAGAGCACCGCGTCGAAGCCCTGCACGGCGATGTCGCGGTGGGCGATGTAGTAGCCCCCCTGGAGGTCCTGGCAGTTGGTGACCGCCAGCCGAAGGCGATCCGGCGAGTCCTCGGCCGCGGGAGCGGTGCGGGTCCGGCCGGCGGGGCTGGTGTGCTCGCCCACCCGGAAGCGGTAGGCGTACCACCGGTCGGGCTCCAGCCCCGAGACCTCCACGTGCAGGGCATGGCCGTCGTGGGGCGTTGCCGTCGCCACCCCGCGGGCGATCACCTCGTCGAACGTCTCGTCGGTGCCCACCTCCCATTCGACGTCCACGTCCAGCGACGGCATGCCCCCGCCCCGCAGCGGATCCGGCGCGAGGCGGGTCCACAGGACCACCCCGTCAGGCGTGGGATCACCGGAGGCCACCCCCAAGCTGAACGGGGAGCGCGGCAGCGGCGGTGGCGGCGCAGCCGCCCTGCCCACGGTCGTCGTGGAACCCGCACCCCCCGCCGTCCCGGAAGACCCACCGGAACACGCCATGGAGCCTGCGGCCATCGCCCCCACCAGGAACGCCCGACGGCTGATCGGGTGTGCAACGCGATCGGCGATCGGTCCCTCCCCCTTCGTGCGGCTGCGAGCCGCCACGATGGTACGACCAGATCAGCTGCAGCTCACGCCATCCGGTGGCTCACCCGGGACCACCCCGACGGGCTCCGGCTCGGGCGGGACGGCGGTCGCGGTCGCGGACCCCGCGAGCGAGGTGCCCGTCGAGCTCCCGGCGTTCGGGCCTCCGGATCCAGCGGCGGTGGATCCCGCGGCGGTGGCCGTCGTCGTGCCGGACACCTTGAAGTCGCTGCCGGTGATCACGACGACCTCTCCCGGATCCAGCCCGGCGTCCTCCTGCAGAGCGGCTCCGTTGGCGAGCACCCGGGCGATCTCGGTGGCGGGGACCTCGGATCCCGGCGCGTAGCGGACGGTGGTGTGCCGTACCCGGGACGGCGCGTCCCCCGTGGACACCACACTGAAACCGAGCGCCTCGAGCGCCCTGCTCGCCTGGCCGGCCTGGCCGGACACCCCGCTGCCGTTCTGCACCACCAACGACACCCGCTCCGATGACCGGCCGCTACCACCCCGGAAGATGTCGAGGATAGGCTCGGCGGCCACCTCGTCGAGACGCACCACCGCCGCACCGCCAGCAGTGGTGAACTGCTCGACGGGCAGGGTGTGGGTGCGGAGCTGGTCGCCGCCGAACTCCTTGAACTGCTTGGACAGGTTGAGCAGCTTGCCCGTCTCCAGGCCCTTGTCGACTTTGAGGTTCGGCGCGATCGACGACAGGAGCTGGTTCATCGTCTTGAGGTCGTAGCCGTTCGTGGCTGACGCGGCCCGGTCCACGAGGCGCCGCATGAAGACCTGCTGGCGGCTGATGCGGCCGAGGTCTCCGGTCGGATCGTCGAGCCATCGCCCGCGGGCATCCTGGTACTCCAGGTGCCGCGCACGCGAGAACGCGAGTGCCTGCTCGCCGTCGAGCTTCACGCACCCGGGCTCGTCGACGTACAGACCGGAGTTCCGGTCACGCATCGGCCGGTCGAAGTACATCGGCACCCCGCCGACCGCTTCCACCACCCCTTTGAAGCTGCGGAAGTCGACCTCGATGTAGTGGTTGATCTCGATCCCGAAGTTCTGGTGGATGGTGTCGATCAGCCGCTGCGGGCCGTCGTCGTAGCCGTAGGCGGTGTTGATGCGCTCCCGCCCGTCGGTGCGGGCGATCGGCAGCCACAGATCCCTGGGGAACGACACCATGTCGATGGTGCCGGCCGTGGGATCGACCCGCACGATCATGATGGTGTCGCTGCGCCGGCCGCTGCTCTCGCTGCCGTCGCCGATGAACGCGCTGGCATCGGGGGCGTTCTGGTCGACGACCTCGCGGGAGTCGGAACCCACCACCAGGTAGTTCTTGGGCTCCCGGTCCCCCGCATCGGCCACCGCCAGGTCCTCCCGCTGGATCTGGCTGAAGCGCCACCAGACGTAGCCGACCACGACGACGCCAGCGAGGAGGGCGACGACGACCGCGACGCCCGAGCCGAGCAGGAGATGCTGCCGCCAGCTCCGGCGGGGCTGCGCGCGTTCGCCGTCCCCGGCGGGGATGGGAGGACCGGACATGACCGGACGAGGCTAACCGGAGCCCGGCGAGCGGCGATGGCGACCCGCCAGCTCAGAATCCGTGACCTCAGTCACAACTGGGAGACGTAGCGGTCGACGCCCCGCACCAGCCGCTCCAGTAGGTCGGCCAGCTGGGCGCGCTCGGCCGGCTCGAAGCCCTCCAGGACCGTCAGCAACATGGCCCGGCGCCGCTTCGAGAGCCGCTCGTGGAGCCGGCGGCCCGCGGCGGTCAGCTCCACCACGACCACCCGGCCGTCGTCGGGTGCCGACCTGCGGCGGAGCAGCCCGGCCTCCACCAGCCGATCGACCGTGCGGGTGGCGGTGGAGGCATCGACCCGCAGGGCTTCGGCCAGCTCGCTCATCCGCCTGGCGCCGGCCTGTACCACGTCGAGGGCGTCGACCTGGGCGGGCTCGAGCAGGTCACCGTAGAGACGGTCCCTCATGGACTGCATCGACGCACCCCGCCGCAACTCGCGCCAGGAGACCCCGATGCGCGCTTCGGGGCTCTCGGGACCGAGCGGCGGCACGGCACGCCGCTGCCGCCCGGGAGCGCGACGGGCACGGGCCGCGGGGGAGGAAGTTGCGCTGGGCGGAAGCATCACTTGTAGACTACAAGAACTTTTCTTGCAGTCTACAAATAACCTTCGCCGGGAGCACACGTCTTGGCCGCCGACGCACCTGCCACGAACGACAACCGTCTCAGCCATCGCCAGATCCTCCTCGTCTTCCTCGGTCTGGGCACCGGCATGCTCCTCGCCGCGCTCGACGGGACCATCGTCGCCACCGCGCTGCCCACCATCGTCGGTGAGCTCGGCGGGCTCGATCACCTCTCCTGGGTGGTCACCGCCTACCTGCTCACCTCCACCACCAGCACCCTCCTGTACGGCAAGATCAGCGACCTCTACGGGCGCCGGATCGTGTTCCAGGCAGCCATCGTGATATTCCTCGCCGGCTCCGTGCTGGCGGGCCTCTCCCAGAACATGACCCAGCTCATCGTGTTCCGCGGCGTGCAGGGCATCGGCGGCGGGGGCCTGATGGCCATGGCCTTCGCCATCGTCGGCGACATCCTCTCGCCGCGCGAACGAGGCCGTTACACGGGTTACCTGGGCTCGGTGTTCGCCCTGGCGAG
This sequence comes from Rhabdothermincola sediminis, assembly GCF_014805525.1. Taxonomy (NCBI): domain Bacteria; kingdom Bacillati; phylum Actinomycetota; class Acidimicrobiia; order Acidimicrobiales; family Iamiaceae; genus Rhabdothermincola; species Rhabdothermincola sediminis. The sequence continues at coordinate 178,158 of NZ_JACFSZ010000002.1, forward strand.
CGTGATCGGGCCGCTCATCGGCGGGTTCTTCGTCGACCACCTCACCTGGCGGTGGATCTTCTACATCAACCTGCCCCTCGGGCTCGTCGCCCTGGTGGTCACCTCCGCCGTGCTGCGCCTGCCGTTCCCCCGCCGCGAGCACCGCATCGACCTCCTCGGCGCGCTGTTGGTCGTGGCCGGCGTGACCTGCCTGCTGCTCGTGGCGGTGTGGGGTGGCAAGGAGCACCCGTGGGGGTCGGCGACCATCGTGGGGCTCGCCGCAGCGGGGGTGATCCTGCTCACGCTGTTCGTGCTCTGGGAGCTGCGGGCCAGCGAACCCATCCTGCCGATGCGCCTGTTCCGCAGCGACGTCTTCCGGGTCACGACCCTGCTGGCGCTGCTGATCGGCGCAGCCATGTACGGCGGCATCGCGTACCTGCCGCTGTTCCTGCAGGCGGTCACCGGCGCCTCGGCGACCATGTCCGGGTTGCTGTTGCTGCCGCTGATGGCCGGCATCATGGCCACCTCGATCGCGTCCGGGCGGGTGATCGCCCGCACCGGTCGCTACCGCGCCTGGCCCATCACCGGCATGGCAGTCAGCGCGATCGGCATGGTCCTGCTCAGCCTGATGGACGTCGGCACCCCACGATGGCAGTCCTCGCTGTCGATGCTGGTGCTCGGCGTCGGCATCGGCATGGTGATGCAGGTGCTGATCCTGGCGGTGCAGAACGATGTGGAGTTCCGCGACCTGGGCGTGGCCACCTCTGCTTCGACGTTCTTCCGCCAGATGGGCGGCTCGTTCGGGGTGGCCATCTTCGGCGCCATCCTCAGCACCACCGTCTCCCGAGAGCTGCCCGCGCTGCTCCCCCCGGACCTCCCCACCGGCGACCCGGGAGCGATGGCCGGGTTGCTCAACAGCCCCGAGCGCATCCACACCCTGCCCGCACCGATCGCTGAGGCGGTGGTAGAGGCGCTGTCTCGAGGGATCCACGCCGTGTTCGTCTGGGCGATCCCGGTCCTGGTGGTCGGGTTCGTGGTGGCCTGGTTCCTGCGGGAGGTGCCGCTGCGCGACACCGTCCACGTCGGCAAGCTGGCCGAGGAAAGCGAGTCGACCCTCGAGCGGGCCGAGCACGAGCTGGCCCAGGGAGTCGCCGAGGTCGGCGACAGCATCGCGCTCGGCCTCGACCCCGACCTCGACCCCGAGGAGCTGCCCGCTCCCCTACACCCCCGCTGAGCGCGGCCCGGCCCGCGGAGGACCAACCCTCAACGGGCCGACCACCACTGCCAGCGCACCGGCTCGATCACGATGGCCGGGCCCTCCGGGCGCTGCTCCCGGTACTGCGGGTACTTCGCCACCAGCGCGTCGACCGCCCGGCCGTGCGCGCCGGCGTCCTGACGGCGGTCGATCACCTGAGCGAGCCCTCGGATCCGCACCCACCACAGCGACGACCAGTCCCCGTCGTCGTAGTGGTCGAACAGCAGACCGACCTCGGGGTTGGCCCGGACGTTCGCCAGCCGCTTGAGGTTCGTCGTGGTCTTCGGCTTGTGGTCGACGGCAGTCACCACACGACCCCGCTCGAAGGCGAAGGTGATGGGCACCACCTCCACCCGTCCCGTGGCGGTGAGCGTCGCCAGGCGGGCCACCCGGGCCCGCTCCGCCAGGGCACGGGCCGCCGCCTCGTCCACGGGAGCGCTCAGGCCGAGACCGCTTTGGGCTCCTTGGGAAGCCCGAGCACCCGCTCGCCGACGATGTTGCGCTGGATCTGGCTCGTGCCACCCCAGATCGTCTCCGACCGGCTGAAGAAGAAGGACGACTGCAACACCGATGCCGGATAGCGGGCGCTGGTGCGCCGAGCCCCGTAGCCGGGGACCGCCTCCTCCCTCGAGGGATCACCGGTGAGGATCTGGCCCTCAGGACCGAGGATGTCGATGGCGAGGTTCATCACCTCTTGGTGGTACTCGCTCCAGAACATCTTGTTCGTGGCGCCGAGCGCGGCGACCCCGAAGTCCTTGCGGTCCTGCACGACCGCGGTCAGGGTGCGCAGGCCGTTGATGCGCATGATCTGCACCTTCGACCACGCCTTGGCCAGTGCCTGGCGCACCAGCGGATCACGGTTCCGGCCGTTCTCGCGAGCCTTGTCGATGATGGCCTCGAGCTCCTTCTCGAAACGGCGATAGCCGGTCGTGGCGGAGGTGCCACGCTCGAAGCCCAACGTGGTCATGGCCACGTTCCACCCGTTGTTCACGCCCCCGACCACGTTCTCCTTCGGGCAGCGGGCGTTGGTGAAGAACACCTCGCAGAACTCCGCCGACCCGTCGATCTGCTCGATCGGGCGGACCTCGATGCCCTCCTGGCGCATGGGGCACAGCAGGTAGGAGATGCCCTTGTGCTTGGGAGCCTCCCGGTCGGTGCGGCAGAGCACGAAGATGTAGTCGGCGATGAAGCCCTGCGTCGTCCAGATCTTCTGGCCGTTGATCACCCACTCGTCGCCGTCGAGCTCGGCGGTGGTCTTGAGCGACGCCAGGTCCGAGCCGGCGTCGGGCTCGCTGAACCCCTGGCACCAGGCGATCTCGCCCTTGAGGATCTTGGGCAGGAACTCCTTCTTCTGTTCCTCCGTACCCCACTGCAGGATCGTGGGCCCCACGAGGGTGTCGCCGAAGAAGTCGGCGCGCATGGGGGCGTTCGCCTTGTGGAACTCCTCCGCCAGCACCACCGCTTCCATGGTGGACAGGCCCTTGCCCCCATACTCCTTGGGCCAGCTCGCGCAGATCCACCCGCCCTCGTACAGCTTGGCGGTCCATTCCTTCTGGAACTGCACCTTCTCCTCCGGTGAGAGCTCGAAGCCCGGCTCGAACCAGCCGTCAGGCAGGTTGTCCTCCAGCCACGCTCGGATCTCCTTGCGGAAGTCTTCGGCTTCGGGCGGGTAGGTCAGGTCCATGCCCGTATCTTGACTTCCCGGTCAAGTCAGAGGCGAGTCGATGACGGGGCGTCAGATCCGGGCCGGGCCGACGGGGGGACGGCTACCCGGTCGAGATCCTCGTCGGCGAAGGAGCGGGGATCCTCGAGCGGTTCCACGTGCGCCTCGATCGTCAGCCCGGGGAGCACCCGGTGGAGGTCCGCCTCCACCCGCTCGGCGAGGTCGTGGGCCTGCTGCACCGACCAGGCTCCGGGTACCAGCAGGTGGAACGACAGGAACGAGCGCGGACCGGCCTGCCGGGTGCGCACCGCGTGGAACTGCACCGACGGGCCCGAGTACGACGCCAGCACGGCGTCGATCGCCGCCCGCTCCTCCGCCGGCACGGCGACGTCCATGAGCCCCAGCGCCGAGCGCCGCACGAGCGACCACCCGGCCACCATGACGTTGGCGGCCACGGCGATGGCGATGACGGGGTCGAGCCGCAGCCATCCGGTCAGCGCGACCGCCCCGACCGCCACGACCACCCCCGCCGAGGTCCACACGTCGGTCATCAGATGCTTGCCGTCGGCCTCGAGGGTGATCGAGCGGTGGCGGCGGCCCGCCCGCAGCAACACCATCGCCACCGCCAGGTTCACCAGTGCCGCCGCCACCGACACCGCGAGGCCGATCCCCACGCGCTCCAGCTCCACCGGACGCACCAGACGCTGAACCGCGGCGTACACGATCGTGCCCGCGGCCACCAGGATCATTCCCCCCTCGATCGCCGCCGAGAAGTACTCGGCCTTGGCATGGCCGTAGGCGTGGCGCTCGTCGGGCGGTCGGGCCGCGACCCGCAGGGCCACCAGCGCTACCAGCGCCGCCACAAGGTTGACCGTCGACTCCAGCGCATCCGACAGGAGACCCACCGAACCGGTGAGGGCGTAGGCCAGTGCCTTCATGCCCATGGTGATCAGCGCGGCGGCGACCGACAGCCACGCGTACCGCGTGAGCGACGGGCGACCGGCCATGCCGGACATCACAGCACACGCACCTGCGGATCGCGTGGGCGAACGACTCGTTCGCTAGCCTCCCGAACCATGACCACCACGGAGCCCGCGGCCGCCTCGGCGACGAAGCAGCGATGGTCGTTCCAATGGAAAGAGCTCTACGAGGAGGTCATCACCTCGGGCCTGTGCACCGGCTGCGCTGGTTGCGTGGTCTCCTGCCCCCACGACGTCATCGGATACGACCACGCCCAGGGCGGGTACCGGCCCTTCCACCTCGAGGACGAGCTGGGCCCGAGCGATTGCATCCACGGGCAGAAGGGCTGCACGACCTGCACCCGGGCCTGCCCCCGGTTCCGCGCCTGGGAACCGGAGGCGAACGAGCACCTCTTCGGCCACGATCGCGGCCCCGAGGAGGTGGCGGGCATCTACTCGGACATCCTCCTCACCCGCGCCACCGACGAGATGGTGCACCGCATGGGCCAGGACGGCGGGCTGGTCTCCGCCATCTTGATCTGGGCGATGGACGAGGGCTACATCGAGGGCGCGCTCACGTCGTTCCTCGACGGCGAGGCCGGCGACTGGAAGGCCATCCCCGGGGTGGCCACGAACCGGGACGAGGTGCTCGCTTCAGCCGGCAGCCGGTACACCTACTCGGCCAACACGCTCGCCATCGACCAGGCACTCGAGCGAGGACTGACCAAGCTGGCTCTGGTCGGCATGAGCTGCCAGTCGTCGGTCCCACCGGTGATGTGGCATCGCAAGGCCGGCAAGATCAGCAAGCCCATCGTGTTCAACATCGGGTTGCTGTGCTCCAAGACCTTCGACGACGCGATCTTCGAGGAGCTGTTCTGGGCCAAGTACGGGCTCGACAAGCGGGACATCGCGAAGATGAACATCAAGGGCGTGTTCCAGATCTGGATGCGCAACGGCGACTACCACGAGATCAACCTCAAGGAGTGCCACGCCTGGACCCGTGAAGGGTGCAACCACTGCCCCGACTTCGCGGCCGAGCACGCGGACATCTCCTGCGGTGGCATCGGCGAGCACAACGACTGGACACTCACCATCGTGCGCACCGAGCTGGGCCGGGAGATCATCACCCGGATGATCGCCGACGGCTCGATCGAGGCCCGCCCGGGCGACAGCGACCCCGGGGCCATCGCCCTGATGCGCAAGCTGGCGGTCAAGAGCCGCGAGCGTTGGCCCGCCTGGGCCGAGCCAGCGGTCCGGGTGGGGCTCCCGGAGCCGAAGAAGCCAGTCGCGACCAGCGGGTGAGCGGACACGCGGGCCGGGTGGGACCGGCCCCGCGTCCCGCGGGCTACTGCGGCACCGAGGTCGTGGGGCCCGACCCCGCGGTGGTCGGTGGGGTGGCCGCCGCTTCCCCCCAGCCGGGGCACGCCTGGCGGATGCCGTCCACCACCTCACGCGGAAGGACGTCCGCCGCGGCCGCGTCCTCACCCCCCTTGGTGTCGATCTCCTGGAACTGGTCGAACGGCACGTTCTCGGAGATCCACGTGTAGGCACACTCGCAGACCGGCCTGCTCGAGCCGCCAGCGATCGTGCTGGTGGTACCGCCCACCTCGTAGATCCCGGTGCAGCCCTCGATGAAGTTCTCCCGGGTCACGTCGTCGTAGGCGGTCGGTGTGTTGCTCGGGTGCGCGCACGCGGCGAGCGAGAAGGCCAGGGCCAAGGCGCCGAGGGCGCGCCAGCGCCGGTGAAGTCGGAACATCCGGTCGAGCGTCCTTTGGGTCGGGACAGGAACCGGCGGTCACGGTAGTCGCCTGGTCGGGCGATCCACCATCCCGCCCCGGCGCTCAGGCCGAGCGGCGCAGGTTGCGGTAGTCGTCGAGCGCGATGACCTCGGCTCCCCGCGACGCGGGCGAGAGCCCCGCCGGCGGTGACCCCTCGCCGAGCCGGGCGAGGTAGGCGAGATGGGCGGTCTCCCGCTCGCTGCGCTCCCCGAGGTCGGGGCCGGCCAGCGCCGCCGCGAGCGCCTGCCAGAGACCGCGTGGGCCTCTGAACACGGGGCCCGTCACCGGATCGCTCGTCACTCGCTGCACGACACAGACATCGCAGATCCCGCTCGTTCCGACCTGAGCCGTCCGGCTCATTCGGGCCCCAAATGATCCGCGCGTCTCACCCGCAATAGGTCGAACAACCTGCCCCGCCAGGGGACGCCGCGAGGGATGCGGCCCGGGCGAAGACCTCGTCGAGCATCGCCTCCGTGAGCCGCCCGGTGAAGGTGTTCTGCTGGCTGGGGTGGTACGAGCACAGGACCGTGCGACCGTCCGCGAGGGCGACCTCCCGCCCGTGGGCGAACGCCGGCCGGGGGCGCAGCGCGAGCTCCCGGCACAACGTCTGGTAGGCGAACTGCCCGAGAGCCACGAACACCCGGACGTGGCGGAGCAAGGACAACTCTCGCCGCAGGAACGGCGCGCAGCGGTCCCGCTCCTCGGGGGTGGGCTTGTTCCCGGGCGGGGCGCAGCGAACGGCCGCGGTCACGTACGCCCCTAGCAGACGCAGACCGTCGTCACGGCCGGCGCTCACCGGCTGGTTGGCGAGCCCGGCTCGGTACAGCGCCCGGTACAGCCAGTCCCCGCTGCGATCGCCGGTGAACATGCGGCCGGTGCGGTTGCCACCGTGGGCCGCTGGCGCCAGGCCGACCACCAGCACCCGCGCCCGGGGGTCGCCGAAACCGGGCACGGGGCGGGCCCAATAGTCCTGGTCGCGATACGCGGCGCGCTTGGTCGCGCCCACCTGCTCGCGGTAGGTGACCAGGCGGGGGCAGGCCCGGCAGCTCACCACCTCCGCTTCGAGGCGTTCGAGCGAGTCGCCGGTGCTCACGCACGGCAGACTACGGCGCGGCGCCGTGCGGGCCGTCGGTCGGCCGCCCCGCACGGGTAGGTTGTCCGGCACGCATGGCCAGAACGAGAACCGCTCCTGCCGCCACCCTGGTGCTGTTCGTGCGCCACGGGCTCACCCCCACCACCGGTGATGTCCTCCCCGGCCGAGCGAGAGGCCTGCGGCTCTCCGAGCAGGGCCGCGAGCAGGCCGAGCAGGTGGCCCGGCGCCTGGCCACGGTCCGCAAGGTCGCGGCGGTCTATGCGTCGCCGCTGGAGCGCACCCGTGAGACCGCCAAGCCGATCGCCCGGATGCTGGGGCTGCCGGTGCGCGTCGAGCGGGGCTTGCTCGAGTGCGACTTCGGAGCCTGGACCGGTCGCCAGCTCAAGGAACTGCGCCGGCTACCCGAGTGGCGGGTGGTGCAACGCCATCCGAGCGGCTTCCGGTTCCCCGGCGGGGAGTCGTTCCTCGAGATGCAGGCCCGCATGGTGGGCACGGTCCAGCGCCTCGTAGCGGCTCACCCCGGCGAGGCGATCGTGGCGGTCTCCCACGCTGACCCGATCAAGGCTGCGGTGGCCCACGCCGTGGGCTCCCACCTGGACCTGTTCCAGCGCGTCGTCATCTCACCCTGCTCGGTCACCGCCGTCTGGTACGGCAGCGGTGGGCCGACGGTGCTGACCACCAACTCGACCGGCGACGACCTCGGCCAGCTGGCACGCTCATGAACGCTTCGTACGACCTGCATCCCGATCGCTTCGCCACCGGCGCGATCGGTGAGCCCGGCCAACGCGTGTTCTTCCTCCAGGCGGTCGAGGACGACGAGGTGGTGACCCTCCGAGTGGAGAAGCAGCAGGTGGCCGCGCTGGCGGAGTACCTGGCGGGCATCCTCGCGGATCTCCCCCCGACCGATCCCGTGTCCCCCACCGAGGCCGACCTGGTCGAGCCTCTCACCCCGGCATGGACGGTGGGGGCGCTGGCGGTGGCCTACGACGAGAGCTCGGACCGGGTGCTCATCGTGGCCGAGGAGCTCGTGGCCCTCGACGAAGACACCGGCGAGCCCGAGGGGGAGCCGGCGAGCGCCCGGTTCCACGTCACCCGCGCCCAGGTCAACGGCTTCATCCGTCGAGCGGTCGAGGTCGTTCGGGCCGGCCGGCCACGATGCGTCATCTGCGGCCGGCCGATGGACCCAAGTGGGCACGTATGCCCCCGCAGCAATGGGCACTCGAGCCGGTAGAACGCAAGACATGCTCCCCGAGCGGCACGAGATCCTGCGACGGGGCACGATCGAGGTGCGCGGCCGCCTGCCCTGGAGCAGCAACGCCACGTTCCTGGCCCGAGTGTGCCTGGAGGGTGCCGGGTGCGACGCGGTGTACAAGCCGCTGCGTGGCGAGCGCCCGCTGTGGGACTTCCCGCGGAAGCTCTACCGCAGGGAGGTCGCGGCCTACGAGCTGTCCGAGGCGCTCAGCTGGGGCATCGTTCCCTTCACGGTCGAGGTCGAGGACGCGCCGCTAGGTGAGGGGTCGCTGCAGGAGTTCATCGACGCGGAGCTCGAGCAGCACTACTTCACCCTCTACGACGATCGGGCGCTGCACGACCAGCTCCGCACCATCTGCGCGTTCGACGTGATCGCCAACAACACCGACCGCAAGAGCGGGCACTGCCTACTCGACCGGAACGGCAAGGTCTGGGCCATCGACAACGGGCTGTCGTTCCACCGGGAGTTCAAGCTGCGCACGGTGATCTGGGAGTTCGCCGGCGAGCCGCTGCCCGCCTCGGTCGTCGACAGCCTGGCAACGCTGGTCGACCACGGGCTGCCCGCCAGCCTCGATCGGCTGCTCGACCTCCACGAGCGCGAGGCGGTGGTCGCCCGCGCCCGCGCTCTGCTCGACGCCGGGACGTTCCCGACCGACCCCACGGGTCGCCGCTACCCCTGGCCGCTGGTTTGAAACTCGATAGCGGCATGGGCACCGGGCGGTCGGTCAACGAGGAGCTGGTCGAGCTGGGCGACCTCGACGAGCTGGTGCGCCACATCGACCGCTTGTGCTGGGCGGCCGACTGGGACGGGGTGCTCGACGTGCGGGACCGCTGCCGAGCGGCGCTCGAGCGGGGCAAGCAGTTGTGGCCCGCGGCCTCACACGGCGAGTACCGGCTGGCATTGGAAGCACCGGGCCCGATCGCCGCCCGGGTGGTGGTGCCGGGCGCCGGCCACCTCTCGCTCGGCCCCCTGACCGAGGTGGCGGCATCGACCCACCGGTGGGCGGAGCTGGCCGACCACCTGCCCGATGGCCCGACCCGGGCGATGACCGCACACGAGCGGGTGGTCCGTGGCGAGGACCTCACCGGCGACGACCGCATCGACCGCCAGGTCATCGACCTCCCGCTCGCCCTGCAGCCGTGGGAGCCCAGCTACCCCGTGGCCGAATACCTCGCGCACGAGGCGCACTTCCCCCCACCGCCCCTGCCGGACCGTCATCCGGTCGTGCTGCCCGCGCCGAGCCTGGCGGTCGAGCGGGTCGAGGACCAGGAGACGATCCATGCCCTCGCCGAGCTCACCCGGGCATGGACCGCGGAGTCGAACGGGCGATCGGAGGTGGTCGCGGTGCGCGGTGACGCCCGCTGCGCCATCGCTGCGCTCGGGCCCCCGCGGGCCCGCCTGGCGGAGCTCAGCGGGGCGGAAGCCCTGGCGTGGATGGCCTGGGTCGCGGCCTCGGGCGGTGCACATGGGCGCCGGCGCGGCATGGCCCGTGGCCGCTTCGACGCCTGGTGGGCTCTGGCCTCGGTGGCCGGCCTGGTCGAGGACTGGCCGCTGCCACCCGACGAGCTGGGGGCCGCGGCCGCGGAGCTGCGCTGGTTCGTGTGGGATGCGTGGGAGCCCGACACCGGATGGCGGTTCCACCTGGCGGTCGAGGACCCCCTCGAGGGCCTGGCCTGGGCGGTGGCAGCGACCGACGCAGCCTGACCCCCGCCACCGCCCCCGCCCCCGCCCCCGAACTGTTCACCCACACGCGCCCGAAACCCGCGCATCGCTGAACAGTTCGGGGGGGTCAACCGCCGACGGGTCCGAGGACCCGCTCGACATACGGGGTGGTGAACACGCCACCGGGGTCCAAGCGGGTGCGAACCTGCTGGAACTGGTCCCATCGCGGGTAGCGGGGCGCGAGCGACGACGCGGTCTGGAAATGCAGCTTGCCCCAGTGGGGGCGGCCGCCGTAGTCGTCCATGATGCGCTCGACGCCCCGGAAGTAGTCGTCGTAGGGAGTCCCGCGATAGACGTGCACCGCGACGTAGGCGCTGTCGCGCCCGTACGCGGTGCTGAGCGGGATGTCGTCGGCGGCGACGAATCGCACCTCGACCGGGAAGCTGATCTGCATACCGAGCTGCCCGACGTGGGCGCGCACGCGTCGGAGCGCATCCACGACCGTCGATCGGGGAATGGCGTACTCCATCTCGTAGAACCGCACCAGGCGCGGGCTGGTGAACACGCGGTAGCTGACGTCCACGTAGTCCGCCGATCCCTTCGACGGCAGCCGTTTCGCCACCTTCGGGATGAGATGGTTCCGCCACGCTCCGATACGGCACATCGCGCCGAACAGCACGTTGTCGTAGAGCACGTCGTCCCGCCATGCCCGCCAGTGCGGTCGCGGTCGCACGGGCTCGTCGGTGCGCTGGTTGCGCTTGGTGAGTGCCCAGCGGGTGTTGGGGATCCAGAAGAACTCGAAGTGATCGTGGCCGTCGACCTCGTCGTCGAGCCGCTCGAGCAGCGCGTCGACGGGCTCCGCTCCCTCGACGGCGTGGAGGTTGAACGCCCGCACGCACTGCAACGTCACCTCCGAGACGAGCCCGACCGCCCCGAGGCCCACGCGGGCCACCTCGAGGATCTCCGGCTCCGTGTCCCGATCGCAGGCGACGACCTCACCGCGGCCGTCGACGAGCCGCATGCCGATGATGGCGCTGGACAGGTTGCGGAACCGGGCACCCGTGCCATGGGTCGCGGTCTGGGTGGCGCCGGCGACCGACTGGTAGGCGATGTCGCCCAGGTTCTCGAGCGCGAGCCCGTGGACCGCCAGCTCCTGGTTGAGGCGCCACAGCGGGATCCCCGCCTGGACGGTGACGGTGCAGCGCTCGGCATCCACCGCTCGTACTGCCGCGTAGTCCCGGAGGTCGACGAGGAGGTCGTCGGTGCACACCAGGGGTGTGAACGAGTGCCCTGCACCCACCACCCGAACCGTCCGCCCCGCGCTCGCGGCGCGGCGCACGATCGACCGGAGCTGGTCCTCATGGTGGGGACGCTCGATCGCCGCCGGCTCGCACGCTTGGTTCCCCGCCCAGTTGCGCCACCTCACCCCTCGATCTTCGCAGACGCGCTAGACCTCTCCGGATGCCGGTGCTCACCTCACCAGACGGGCTACCACTCTTCTACCGGGACGACGGCGACGGTCCAGCAGTGGTGCTGCTGCACGGCCTCACCGCTGATGGCGAGATGAACTGGGAGTGGACCGGGATCGGGCCCGCGTTGCGCGCCGGAGGCTTCCGTACCATCGCGCTCGACCTGCGGGGGCACGGGCGCTCCGCCAAGCCGATCGAGCCGGAGGCCTACCGCGACGAGCGGTTCGTGGACGACGTGCGGGCCCTGCTGGACCATCTCGGGATCGACCGTTGCGGCCTGGTCGGGTACTCGCTGGGCTCCCTCGTGGCGCTGCGCGCCACGCCCGGCGAGCCGCGGGTGGTCGCGGTGGTGCTGGGGGGCATCGGCGAGCGCGACATCCACACCACCGACCACTCCACCGACGGCGAGGCCCTGGCCCGAGCGATGGAGATCGACGACCCTGACGAGATCGAGGATCCCGAGGCTCGCGGCTTCCGGGAGTGGGCCGATGCCACCGGAGCGAACCGAGCCGCGCTGGCGGCCCTCACCCGCGGACGCGGGCGAGACCCGTTCGACCTGGCCGCGCTGGCGGTGCCCGCCCTGGTCATCGCCGGTGCCGACGATCACCTGGCCGGGGACCCCTTCACCCTCGCGCACCGGCTGCCCGCTGGCGAGGGGCGATGCCTCGCCGGGGACCACACCACCGCGCTGGCCGACCCTTCGTTCGGGGGCGAGATCGTGCGCTTCCTCAGCCATCACCTGGGCTGAGGAAGCGCACGGCCGCGACGCGGGCCCGGGGCGCGCTCAGCGGGACTTGAGCGCGTCGATCAGGGCAGGGAGCACCTTGTGCACGTCACCCACGATGCCGAGATCGGCGATCGAGAAGATCGGTGCCTCCTCGTCCTTGTTGATGGCGATGATGTTCTTGGAGCCCTTCATCCCCACCATGTGCTGGGTCGCACCGGAGATGCCGGCCGCGATGTATACGGTCGGCTTGACCACCTTGCCCGTCTGGCCCACCTGATACGAGTAGGGGACCCAGCCGGCGTCGACGATCGCCCGGGACGCCCCGGGAGCGCCACCGAGGAGCTTGGCCAGCTCCTCGATCATGGCGTACTTCTCGGGGTCGCCCAGGCCCCGGCCACCGGACACGACGATGTCCGCTTCGTCCAGCGACGGGCCCTCGCGTTCCTCGACGTGGCGGTTGAGGATGCGAGCCGTGCCGGCGGCACCCGTGTCGGGCACCGCGATCGTCTCCACCGCGGCCGGGCCGCCGCCGGAAGGCTCGGCAGCGAAGGACTTCGGCCGGACCAGCACGAGGTAGGGCTGGCCACCGGTGAACCTCGTCTTCACATTGGTGGTGCCGCCGAAGACCGGCTCGGTGCACACAATCGAATCGCCGTCGAGCTCGAGGTCGACGTTGTTGGTGATCACGGTCTTGTCCAGCTTCGCCGACAGCCGGCCGGCCACGTCGCGACCGTCGTAGCTCGTGCCGAAGAGGATGGCCGCGGGAGCGGCGCCCCCCTCGATGAGCGCGGCGATCGCCGCGGCGACGGGGACACCCTGGAGCGCGCCGCCGAGGTCACCGGTCGTGTAGACCTTCGTCGCGCCGTAGTTGCCGAGCTCGCCGGCGATGGCCTCGGCATCCCCGCCGGCGTAGACGGCCTCCACCGTGCCCGCCAGCTCACGGGCCTTCGTCAGCAGCTCGAGGGTCGTGGGCGAGACCTTGCCATCGGAGGCCTCGGCGAAAACCCAGATCGTGGACAGAGTCATGGTTCGCTGGCCTCCTAGATGACCTTGAGGTTCTCGAGGTACTGGATGATCTTCTCGAAGCCGTCACCTTCGTCGACGTACTTCTCGCCTGCCTCCCTCGCCGGTGCGGCTTCGATCGAGGTGATCTCCTGCCCAGCGCCGGCCCAGCCGACCTGCGAGGCGTCGAGCCCCAGGTCGGCCACCGTCACCTCGTCGACGGGCTTGCTCTTGGCGGCCATGATCCCCTTGAAGGACGGGTAGCGAGGCTCCACCACGCCCGCGGTGACCGACACCACGGCTGGGAGCGGTGCTTCGACCTCGTCGTAGCCCGCATCGGTCTGCCGCTGCACCTTCACCTTGCCGTCTGCGATCTCGATGTGCTTCGCGAAGGTGACCGACGGCAGGTCGAGCAGGCCGGCGATCTGCTCGGGGACGGTCCCCGTGTAGCCGTCGCTGGACTCGGTGGCGGTGAGGATGAGATCGGCGCCCTCCACTCGCTTGATGGCCGCGCTCAGGACCTTGGCCGTGCCCAGGGCGTCGGAGCCCGCGAGGGCGGGATCGCTGATCAGGATCGCCTTGGCCGCCCCCATCGCCAGGGCGGTCCGCAGGCCCGCGGTCTCGCTGTTGGGCGCCATCGACACCAGCGTGACCTCGCCGCCACCCGCCGCGTCGACCAGTTGCAGAGCCATCTCGACCCCGTAGGAGTCGGATTCGTCGAGGATGAGCTTCCCGTCTCGCTTCAGGGTCTTGGTTTCGGGATCCATCTGGCCCGGGTCTGCCGGATCAGGGATCTGCTTGACGCAGACGACAACGTTCATAGGCGACAGTCTGCGTGCCAGCCGCGGAACCGGCCAAATCCGTATGGGGAGGGGTGCTGCTACCGTCAGCACACGGTGAGGGTGCTGCTCATCGTCAACGCCAACGCCTCTTCGGTCACCGCCCGCACCCGTGTCGTCATCCAGAAGGCGCTGTCCGCCGACCATGACGTCACCACCGCCGAGACCAGCCGTAGGGGCCACGCCACCCGGCTCGCGCAGGGCGCGGCGGCGGACGGCGTGGAGCTGGTGGTCGTCCTGGGCGGCGACGGCACGCTGAACGAAGCGGCGAACGGACTCGCCGGCAGCCGCACCGCCCTCGCCGCGCTACCAGGGGGCTCGACCAACGTCTTCGCCCGCACCCTGGGCCTCCCCGACGACCCGGTGGACGCCACCGCGGCGACCATCGACGCCCTGGCCCGACGTTCCATCCGCCGAGTGGGGCTCGGGTCGGTCAACGGCCGCTACTTCCTCTTCCACGTCGGCATGGGCTACGACGCGGCCGTGGTCGCCGAGGTCGAAAAGCGCGAGTTCCTGAAGCGTTGGGCCAGCCACGCCTGGTTCGCCTGGTGCGCGATCGACACCTGGCTCCGCCACTACGACCGCTCCCGACCGCGGTTCGCGGTACACCACGCGGACGGGACGATCATCGACGATGCCTACTTCGCCCTCTGTCTCAACACCAACCCCTACACCTACCTCGGCCGGCGCCCGTTCACGGTCGGTACCGAGGCGACGCTCGACCGCGGCCTCGTGATGCTCACCTTCCGGACCCTCGCGCTCGTGCCCCTGCTCGGGCTGGCGGCCTCGGCACTGGCCACCGGTGAGCACCTACGCCGGAGCCACCACACCGACTACCGCACCGACCTGGCCGAGGTGCGGGTGACCGGCCACGGGCCGTTCCCCTACCAGGTGGACGGCGATTACCTGGGCGAGACCACCGAGCTGCGCTTCACCCACTGTCCCGGGGTGCTCGACCTGGTGGTCCCGGTAGCAACCGGCACGGGCCCGCTCAGCCGGCCTCGAGGATGGCGCGGAGGCGATCCGGCACGTTGGTGATGATCCCGTCGACGCCGAGGGCCACCAGCTCGGCCAGGCGTTCGGGATCGTCGACCGTCCAGACGTTGACGGCCAGTCCCGCCGCGTGCGCCCGCTCGACGAGCTCGGCGGTGACGAAGTGGTCCCACGGGTTGAGCGCCTGATGGCCGCCGGCGGCGGCCGTCGCTACCACCTGGTCGGGGCTGCTGAGGTCGAACGCCAGCAGCCCGGTCGGGAGCTCGGGGGCCAGGTCGCGCACCCGGGCGATCGATGCCGGGTCGAAGGAGGTGATCAGCACACCGTCGAGGACCATGCCCGCGAGCGCCGCCACAACGGCATCGGCCACCCGACGTTCCTCGTCCCAGTCGGGCTCGCCCGGCGCGTTCTTGATCTCGATGTTCACCCCCATGCCGCGGCAGGCCGCGAGGGCCGCGTCGAGCCGGGGGACGTCGTCGGGCAGCTCGGCGGCGAGCAGCTCGACGACGGCCCGGCCGTCGGCCAGATGCGGGTCGTGGTGCACGGCCAGCGCCCCGTCGGCGGTGCGGCGGACGTCGAGCTCCACCCAGTCGGCTCCGAGCCGGCGGGCCTCGGTGAAGGCGGCGATGGTGTTGCCTGGCGGCACGGCCTGGGACGCTCCCCGGTGAGCAACCACGAGGGGACGCATCACGGCGCACCTCGTGACAAAAGCCACACTGGCGAAAAACACCGCGCCAACCCCTTGAAACGGAGTTCTGAACTCTGTAGGTTGCCGATGTCCCAGCCACACGCCGTTTCCCTCACAACGCGGTGGCATGTGAACAGCTTCACGATTGGTGTCTCCAGCACCGCGCAGAGCACCCGTCGCGAAGCCCGATGACGTGGAGGCACCGTGGCCCTCACCGCTTCTCGCTCGCTCGCGTTGTCCGTGGCCTCGGATGACTGGCGCGCGCTGGCAGCCTGTCGGGACACTGATCCCGACCTCTTCTTCCCCGTCGGCACCACCGGGCCTGCCATCGAGCAGATCGAGGCCGCCAAGGCCGTCTGCCTTGAGTGCGAAGCCCGCCAGCCCTGCCTGGAGTTCGCGCTGACCACGAACCAGGACTCCGGCATCTGGGGTGGCACCTCGGAGGAGGAGCGCCGCAAGCTCCGCCGGCAGTGGCTCGCTGCCAAGCGCCGGGCATCCTGAGACCGACCGACCCCCATCTCGAACCTCAACGGCCTCCCTCCCCGGGAGGCCGTTGCGCGTCCGGGGATCCGGTCGACAGCGGAACCTTGATGTCGACCACGGTGCCCGGCCGGCCGACCTGGCCGTCGGCCCGGTAGAGCTCAATCGTCCCGCCCAGCTCGGTGGTCACCAAGGTCCGGACGATCGACAGCCCCAGGCCGGTGCTGGTCTCCAGCGAGAACCCCTCAGGCAGCCCCACCCCGTCGTCGATCACCTGCACCCGCAGCATCGCCCCGTCGTTGGACAGGTCGACGATCACCTTGCCCCCGGCCTCGTCGAGCCCGGGCGGGTAG
The DNA here is from genome assembly GCF_014805525.1 of Rhabdothermincola sediminis. Classification (NCBI taxonomy): domain Bacteria; kingdom Bacillati; phylum Actinomycetota; class Acidimicrobiia; order Acidimicrobiales; family Iamiaceae; genus Rhabdothermincola; species Rhabdothermincola sediminis. The sequence goes on from NZ_JACFSZ010000002.1 coordinate 194,350, forward strand.
GCGTGGTCGACCACGTTCTGGAGCGCCTCGGTGAGCACCACGGCGAGCGGTGTGGCCATGGTGGCAGGCAGCTTGCCCGCGTCGCCGTGCACCACGAAGGTCAGGGGATGCTCGGGAGAGACCAGACCCTCCTCGACCATGCGCACCAGCGGCCGCACGATCTCGATGAAGGGCACGTCGTCGCCCCCCTCGTGGGAGAGCGTCTCGTGCACCAGCGCGATCGACCGGATACGCCGGACCGACTCCTCCACCGCGGCCTTCGCCTCCGGCGAGGCGAGCCGCCTGCCCTGCAGCCGCAGCAGGGAGGAGATCGTCTGCAGGTTGTTCTTCACCCGGTGGTGGATCTCCCGGATGGTGGCGTCCTTCGACAGCAGCAGGCGATCGCGCCGGCGCAGCTCCGAGATGTCACGCAGCAGGATCAGCGCCCCGGTGGTCACCCCCTGCTCGATCAGAGGGATGCAACGGAGCAGGACGGTGATCTCGGGACCCCGCTCGATCTCCTCGGTGGCCGGGACCCGCTTGCCGAAGGCGGTGCGGATGGCCATCTCCTGCAGTCCCAGCTCGCCCAGCCGCATCCCTTCGGTGTTGGCGTGGACCCCGATCCGGTGGAGGGCGGACACCGCGTTCGGCGACGCGTACGCCACCCGCATGGTCTGGTCGAGGAGGATCACCCCGTCACCCACCCGCGGGGCTTCCTCCGTGGGCCCCGTCTCGCCGGCGAAGGGGAAATCACCGGCAGCGATCATGCGCGCGAAGCGATTGAAGACCTCCACGTACGTCCGCTCGAGCTCGCCCGGTTGGCGGCCGATGGTCGGCGCCGACTCCCGGGTCACCACGCCCACGGTGCGGCCGTGGTGGCGTACCGGGATGCACAGCTCGCGCACCGGCTCCCGAGACGCTTCGCTGGTCACCTCACCGTCGATGATGGCGTCCAACTCGAAGCAGCGCGACACGAGGGGTCGCTCCGCGGCGCTGAGCGTGCGACCGACCCAGTCGCTGCGGTAGAGGGTCTGGCCGGTGGTGGGCCGGATCTGCCCCAGCACGATCAGCCCCCGCCCTTCGGCACCCGGCACGTGCTCGACCTCCGCGAAGAGCATCAGGTCGGCGAAGCAGAGATCGGCGAGCAGCCCCCAGGACGCGACCAGCCGCTGCAGGTGATCGATGTCGGCGGCGGTGAGCGACGTGTGGAACCGGGCGAGCTCCGCGAGGCTGGCCATAGGCCAGCCAGTCTGCCGCAGGTGGCGGCGATCAGGCGCCGGGATCCGCCGGCTCGGTGCCGGCCCGGGCTGCCTTCACCGCCTCGATCTGGGCTTCGCTGATCTCCCAGCGGAACAGGCAGGTGGGGCAGTGCAGCTGCATCACCCGCTGGACGAGATCCAGCCGGTCGATGTAACCCCACGCTTCACACCGGGGGCAGAGCGTGGGCAACCCCCACTCCAGGTTGCCGGGCGGGAGCGGATCGCGCAGGTCGACGACCGCTTCGTCCGTGAGGGGCGCGGACGACTCGGGTCGGGTCGATCCCGACTTCCCGGTCCGCGGGCGTCGCCGGAACGACGGCATGGACGCATCCTACTCCTCCAGCGACTCAGCGCCAGATGGCCTCACCAAGCCGCGTCAGGCCCACGATGTCGAAGATGTCCTGGTCGAAGTACGGGGCCGACGCCACGATCTCCGGCACCCGACCCAGCTCCTTCCGCTGCTCCGCCTCCCGGCTGGCGACGATCCGGTAGTTGACGAAGCTCTCCCCGATCTCGCGCAGCACCCGCTCCACGTCAGCTGCGTCGCCGAGCCCGTCGGCCAGCTCCGCAGCGATGGGCCCAGCCTTGCGGCACAGGGTCTCGGCCGACGCCATCGCCGCGTCGTCGAGCAGGTATGAGGGAAGCACCTTGTTGAGCACCAACGCGCCGAGGTGCAGCGCGCGGCTGTCGAGGGCCTGGATGAAGAACTCGGCCTCCCGCACCGGCGCCTCCTCCAGGGTGCTGACCACCACGAAGGTGGTGCGCCGATCGGCGAGGGTGCGGGTGACCGCCTCGGCCCGCTCCACGAAGCCGTCGTACATCGTCTGGAAGAGGATGAAGAACTCGGCGATGTCCTCCAGGAACTGCGAGCCCAGGATGCGGTCGGCGATGGTGTAGAAGGGCCGGGATGCCGCATTGATCAGGCGTGAGCGGTACGGGGTGATGAGCCAGCGCAGGAGACGGCTGCTGAAGAAGTCCGCCATCCGCTCGGGAGCTTCGAGGAAGTCGATGGCGTTGCGGGTGGGAGGGGTGTCGATGACGATGAGGTCGTAGCGACCCGAGGAGTGGATCTCGTACAGCCGCTCCATGGCGATGTAGTCGTGGCTCTGCACGAACTTGCCGGTGATGTTCTGGTAGAGGGGGTTGGCCAGGATGGCGTCTCGGGTCTGCGGGTCGGGGGCATGGGTGCGCACCAGCGAGTCCCAGGACTCCTTGGTGTCGAGCATCGCCGCCCACAGCTCGCCCCGGGGGGCCACCCCCGCTTCGGTCAGCAGCTCCTGGGGGACCGGCCTCTCGACGTTGCCGAACCGTTCGAGGCCCAGCGCGTTGGCCAGGCGCTTGGCCGGATCGACCGTGAGGACCAGCACCTTGCCTCCGATGTGGGTCGCGGCCATCGCCCCGAGAGCCGCGGCGGTGGTGGTCTTGCCCACCCCACCCGATCCGCAGGTCACGACGATCTCCCGGGAGGCGAGCAACTGCTCGAGGGTCCCCGCCCGATCGCCGGGAGATCGGCTCGCCATCCGGGCCATCAGTACCCCAGCTCCGCGCCGAGCGCGTCGGCGACGTTGTGGGTGGCCCGCACCCCGTGGGTCCGGGTGAACAGGTACGGCACGTAGTACAAGGGCACGCCCCCGGGCAGCTCGGAGCGCAACCGGGTGATGTGCTCGGCGCGGGTCCGCCGCAGCGTCACCGCCAGCTCGGCCCCGGCGAGCACGGGCTCGACGGGGCCACCCACCGCGGCCTCGAGCGCCGCCACCCGCTCCGGCTCGCGCAGGGCGCGGAAGATCTCCTCCTCACCCCGACCGAACAGCTCCGGCAGCACCTTGTTCATGACGACACCGGCGAGATCGACGGACGTCTCGGTGCGGATCCGCTCGACGAGCTCCAGGGTCTCGGTCACCGGCATCTCCTCGGGAGTGGCCACGACCACCGCCCCGGTGATCGCCGGATCGGCGAGCAGGTCGACCATCCAGCGGGTCTGGTCCCGCACCCGGCCCACCTTGACCAGCTCGTTGATCGCCTGCGGCGCGGCGAGCTGGGCGACGACGTGCCCGGTCGCCGGCGCGTCGACCACGACGAGGTCGTAGTGGCGCTCCCGCACCTCCCAGCACAGCTTGCCGACGGTGAGGATCTCCTTGACCCCTGGGGCGGCGTTGGCCACGAAGTCGAGGCTGCGGGCCAGGGGACCGATGCGGGCGAGCAGCGGCACTTTGAGCTGCAGCCGGAGGTACTCCTTGAGCGCCTCCTCCGTGTTCATGGCCATGGCGTACAGGCCTGGCGCCAGCTCCTGCGGTTCGAAGCGGTTCGGGGAGGCCTCGAAGAAGTCGGCAAGGTTGCCCTTGGCGTCGACCTCGCACACCAGGGTGCGCTTGCCCCGGGTCGAGGCCAGCAACCCGATCGCGGCGGCGATGCTCGTCTTGCCGACACCACCCTTCCCGGTGACGAACAGGAGCCGCCGGTCGAGCAGCTCGACCTCACCCGGCATCGGAGCGCCTGCCGTTTCCGGTCAGGCCGCGCCGAAGCCGATGCGGCTCTTGGTCTCGGCGCTGCTGATCTCGATCCACGCGATGCGCTCCGAGGGCACACCGACCTGCTTGCCGTGCCGGTCGGTGAGCCACAGCACCCGAGCGTGATCGGCGAGCGCGTGGTCGATGTCGGCGCGCACCTGCGCGGGATCGGCGTCCGAAGCCAGTTCGACCTCGATCTCCTTCATCGTGTGTAGGACACCGATGCGAACGTCCACCTGCGTGCTCACCTCCATCCTGCGACGGGCAGCCCGCCACGTCGACCGACGCGGCCATCGTACGGGTCAGCCGGTCGGCGTGCCTATCGTGACCACGACCCGCCTTGCTCGCCACCGAACGGTCGCGCCGCAGGCCCGACCGCCGGGGGTCAGATCAGCTTTAGCTCCGGGTGGGTCCGCCGGGTCGGGGCGAGCTCCACCTCGATCCGCTCGGCGATCGAGGCGAAGGCCTGCGCCGCCTCGCCATCGGGGTCGGAGACCACGACGGGTCGGCCGGCATCGGCTCCCTCGCGCAGCAGGGGCACGAGCGGCACCTGCCCCAGCAGCGGGACCTCCAGTCGCTGCGCGAGCTCCGCACCCCCGCCCGCTCCGAACAGCTCGTACCGGGTGCCGTCGTCGCCCGTGAACCACGACATGTTCTCGATCACGCCCTTCACGTCGAGGTTGACCTTCTCGGCCATGAAGGCCACCCGCTGGGCCACCCGCTGTGCCGCTGGCTGCGGTGTGGTGACCACGTACACCTCCGCCCGGGGGAGGAACTGGGCCAGGGAGATGGCGATGTCACCCGTTCCCGGCGGGAGGTCGATGATGAGGAACTCCGGGTCGTCCCAGTAGACGTCGGTGAGGAACTGCTCGAGCGCCTTGTGGAGCATCGGGCCGCGCCAAATCACCGGCTGGTCCTCCTCCACGAAGAACCCCATCGAGATGCAGCGCACGCCGTAGCGCTCCGGCGGGACCAGCATCTGGTCGATGACCACCGGCGGGCGGTCGACGCCGAGCATACGGGGGATCGAGAAGCCCCAGACATCTGCGTCGACCACGGCCACCGACCGGCCTCGCCCGGCCATGGCCACGGCCAAATTGGTGGTGACCGAGGACTTCCCCACACCGCCTTTGCCCGACGCCACCAGCAGCACCCGGCTGCGGGAGGACGGGTCGGCGAAGGGGATGGCACGGCCCTCGGCATGACCGTGTGCGGGACGGCTCCCGGCCGTCGCGGCGGGATCGCCGTGGAGCCGCTCACGCAACCGCGCCCGCTCCTCATCGGTCATCACCGTGAACTCCAGCTTCACCTCCTCCACGCCGTCGAGATCCGCCAGTGCGGCGCCGACCCGGTTCCGGATCTCGTTTCGCAGCGGGCAGCCCGCGACGGTGAGCGCCACCAGCACCTCCACCCGGTCGCCCTCCACCCGCACGTCGCGCACCATGTCGAGCTCCACGATGCTGCGATGCAACTCCGGGTCCTCGACCGGGCGCAGCGCCTCGATGACCTCGGCTTCGGTGACGGACATGGCTGGCCTCCGCGGGAATTTCCCCTATGGCGGTAGGTAGAATACCGGCGTGGGAACGCCGCCACTCACGGCCACCGACTTCTCGTCCGCGGTCACCGCCATCGCCGCCGCGTTCGGTGATCCCACCCGCCGGGAGATCTATCTCTACGCTCGCTCCAACCCCGGAGGCGTGACCGCGGCGGAGGTGGCCGATCACTTCGACCTGCACCCCAACGTGGCCCGCCACCACCTCGACAAGCTCACCGGTGGCGGTTACCTCGAGGTCGCCGTGGAACGCACCGGTCGCAGCGGTGCCGGGCGGCCCTCCAAGCGGTACCGGGTCACTGCCACTGAGGTCGACCTGGCGATCCCGGTCCGCCACGACGACCTGCTGGTCATGCTCCTCGGCCGGGCGCTGGCGCTCCTCCCACCCGACACCGCTGCGGCCATGGCCGAGGACGTGGGCCTGGAATACGGGCGCCTGATGGCCAGGTCGATGGGCGATGCCGATCACCAACGGTCCTTCCAGGCCGCCATGCACGCCGTCGCCGACGCGCTCACCGCGCACGGCTTCGCGGCCCACGCCGAGAAGCGCAACCACGAGCTGCGGATCGTCTCCGAGCACTGCCCGTTCGGCGACGCCGTCCGGGAGAACCCGGTGATCTGCGCGGTCGACCGGGGTCTGGTGAAGGGCATGCTGGCGGAGCTGTACGGCGACGCCACGGCTGAGCTCGACACGACGATCGCGCTCGGCGACGACGTGTGCGTCACCACCGTCGAGGCTTGACGGAGCGCGGCGGTGGGTCGGCACTACCTCGACCACGCCTCCACCTCACCACTGCGCCCCGAGGCGGCGGCGGCCATGATCGACTGGCTCGGCACCGCGCACGGCGACCCCAGCCGCATCCACGCCGAGGGCCTCGCGTCCCGGGTGGCCATCGAGCAGGCGCGCGAGCACGTGGCCACCATGCTCGGCGCCCGGTCGAGGGAGGTGGTCTTCACCAGCGGCGCCACCGAATCGATCGTCACTGCGATCTGGGGCGCGGCCGAGCGGGGTGGGCACATGGTGGTGCCCGCGGTCGAGCACTCAGCAGTGCGGGAGGCCGCCGCCGTCCACGGGGGGCAGGTCACCGTCGTCGGGGTAGACCGCACCGGCCGGGTGGACCCCGATGCCGTGGCGGCCGCCATCAGGCCAGACACCTCGCTGGTCAACCTGCAGTGGGTGAACCACGAGGTCGGCACGGTGCAACCGGTGCGGGAGGTGGTGCAGGCCTGCCGTGAGCGGGGGGTGCTGGTCCACATCGATGCGGCGCAGGCCGCAGGTCGGCTCCCCCTGGCGTTCGGCGAGCTCGGTGCCGATCTGGTGTCGGTCAGCGCGCACAAGTTCGGGGGACCCCCGGGGATCGGGGCGCTCCTGATCCGCCGGGGCCTACGGCTCCGGCGACTGCTGGTCGGCGGGGACCAGGAGCGAGCCCGGCGGGCGGGCTTCGAGAACGTCCCCGCCATCGTGGGTTTCGGTGCCACCTGCGCCCGCCTGACACCGGCACGCCTGGAGGAAGAAGCGTCGATCGCCCGGCGCCACACCGACCGGGTGCTCGCCGCGGTCGCCGAGCTCGACGGGGTGCACGTCTACGGCGACCCCGACCAGCGGGCTCCGCACCTCGTGTGCCTCGGCATCGACGGGATCGAGCCCCAGGCCGTCCTGCTCGGCCTGGACCGTGCGGGGATCGCCGCCCATTCCGGGAGCGCATGCTCGTCGGAGGCCCTCGAGCCCTCACCGGTGCTCGAAGCGATGGGGGTCGACGCCCATCGCTCGCTGCGGATCTCGGTGGGCTGGGACACCACCAACGGCGACATCGAAGCCCTACTCGGTGCGCTACCGGAGGTGATCACCTCGTTGCGGGCGCTGCGGGCCTGATCCCTGATCCGTCACTTGATGCCGTGGGTCGCCGAGAAGTCCGACCAGTCGCTCCAGGGGAAGTCGTCGCGATCCCAGCGGGAACGCAGCGCCGCCGCAGGAGCGGCGAGCTCGGCGATCGCCCTCGATGGTCCATGGTGAGCGGGACCGAGCGCGTCGGCGATCCGCTCCGCCGCCACATCCCCGAGGATCATCGAGTAGCCCAGGTGTGACGGCCACAGCGCCAGGAACGCCTCCAGCCCGAACGTCTCGAGCTTCGCCGGCACGGGGGTGGCGACCTGGGCCGCCGCCGACCCGGCGAGTGACGGGTGCTGCACCCGCCGCCCGGTGTAGGCCGCCCACTGCAGCTCACCGGCTCGGTGTTCGAACATTGGCGCCATCGCGAACAGGCGCTCGACCGTGCCCGCCACCACCGGCGACGGCACGGCCGGCTCGAAGCGGGTGTCGTCGGGTCCGAGCAGGGTCTGGTCGTCGTCGATCGGCGCGGAGATCAACCACGAGACCCCGCCGCCGTGGAGCGGCTGGGCCGCGATGCACAGCCCGCCGAACCAACCCGAGACCAGTGGCAGGTCGTCGCCACGGGCGCACACCACCGTCGCTCGCCGCACCGCCTGGGAGGTGCGAGCGGTCTCCAGCCGATCACGCCGGCTGGAGGTGTCACGGAACCGCTTGCCGAGCATGCCGAGCAGCGCCGCGTTCCCGACGCCGGCAGCCAGCACGACGTAGCGAGGGGCGATGGTCACCATGTCCTCGCCGACCTCGACCTGGACGTGATCGATCGCCGCGTCGCCGGCGAGCACGAACCGCACGATCGAACCGTGGAGGCACGAGGGCTCGAGACCGTCGCGGAGCCTGGCGAGCACCTCGCCCGGGTTGAGCACCACGTCGTCGCCGAGGGCGTACACGGGATCGCCCTCCAGGCTGCCGCCGGCGAACGGCTCGGGCAGGCCGTCGAGTCGGGTGTGCTGCAGGGTTGCGTCGACCCACAGGCGCGGTCGGCTCAAGGCCTCCGAGGCGGGCACGGCGAAGTGGGCCGGCGCGTAGCCGGCGGGCACGCCGTTGGACTCCGCCCACAGCCGCCAGTACCCCGCGGCCCGGCGCGCGGGTTGCATCCGCGCCGCGTCGTTGCCCTCGTAGCCCGCCGAGACGTAGCCGACAGCGTCGAGGGTCTCCGAGGTGACGGCCGGGTCCGACAGCACGCACACGGAGTAGCTCCGCTGCAACGAACGGGCCACGTACAGACCCTGGATGCCCGCACCGACGACGAGGACATCGACAGAGAGGTCACCGTCGGGCCCAGCGCTCATGACGACGACATCGTAGTGGTGACCCGCCACCAGCTCGTGAACGTCGTACACCCACCCGAGCGCTATCGTGCCGCCGTGCCCGCGTACCTCGTCCGCCACGCGCACGCCGGATCACGCTGCTCGTGGCACGGCGATGACCTGCAGCGGCCTCTCTCCGCCACGGGACGCGCCCAGACCGAGCACCTCACCGAACTGCTCCGGCGGCAGCGGACCGGGCCGATCGTATCGAGCCCGGCACGGCGATGCGTGGAGACCGTCGAGCCCCTGGCCGCGCTGACCGGCACCGAGGTGCATCGCTGCACCGCGCTCCTCGAAGGGGCCGAGCCCGATGAGGCGGTGTCGCTTCTGCTGGAGCTGGCCCCACTCGACGGGGTGCTGTGCAGCCACGGTGACCTGATCCCGAAGATGCTGAGCCGCCTCGTCGCCCGGGGCATGCGAGCCGGTGGCCCCCTCATCAGCCAGAAGGGCTCGATGTGGGTGATCGACGTCGACGGTGGCCGACCGGTGGCAGGCCGCTACGAGCCGCCAGGCTGAGCGGCCGCGAGCCGGGTGCGCAGCGACTGCACCAGCTGAGTCATCTGCGGGGGCAGCTTGCTGGGGTCGACGACCTCCAGATCGGCGAGCGCCTCGGCGGCACGGCCATCGCGTTCCAGGAGGATCGCCCGGAAGATGCGGGCGTCGGGATAGCGGGGATCGGTCGCGATCGCCCGGTCGAGCCAGGACCGAGCCGATGCGTCGAGCTCCGTCGCGGGCGCGGTGCCCGCCGCCTGGAGCGCCAGGTTGTGCAGCAGCCAGCCCCGGTAGGTCATCGCCTCGACGTTCGAGGGTTGCAGCTCCAGCGTCCGGTCGTAGGCATCGATCGCCGCCTTGTAGGACTCCACCGCGGCGGCGGTGTCACCCGCCTGGAGCGAGGCCTGTGCCTCCGCCACGTGCTGGTTCGCCCGGGCCAGCTCGTCGATGCTGCTCTGGCGCACGTCGCCGGTGAGCTGGTCACCGGGGCCGCGCTCACCCGAGCTGGCCATCACCGCCCAGCCGGCCCCGACCGCGAACAGCACGACCACCGCGACGAGAGCGACCGCTCGCAGCGGCGAGCGCCGGGGACGAGCCGCGCCCAGCGCAGCCATGTGCTCGTCGATCGCCCGGATCGCTGCCGCCGCCCGTGCCGTGTAGTCGTCTCGCAACGCCACGTAGTCCTGATCATCGACGTCGCCCGCCGCGTGCTCGCGCTCCAGGTCGTCGAGTGAGCGGAGCAGGAACTCGCGCTCTTCCTCCAGCGCGGCCAGCAGGTCCGGGTCCAGCCGGACGACCGCTCTCTCGCTCGCCTCGGCTGACGCCGACCGGTCGCCATCCGGGCCTGATCGGGCGAGCGCGGCGCGTCGTGCCCGGGTCCCACGGAGGGGGCTCGTGGTGCTCACGGCTGCTCCTCCGGTCCCGCGCGAGCTGAGAGCGCCTGCTCGACCAGCTTCCGATCGTCTTCGGACACCTGCGGAGGACTCGACGAGCGCCATCGGCGAAACACCACCACCAGGCCGGCCCCGGCGAGCACCACCGCGACCACCGGTATGGCCCACACGAGACCGGAAACGCCGCGGCCGCTCGGGGTGAGCAGGATCTCGTCGCCCCACTGGGTCACGTACGCGGCCCGGATCTCCCCGGGCGACTGCCCCTGCTCGAGCCGGGCGGCGATGTCCCGGCGGATCTCCTTGGAGATGGGGGCGTTCGAGTCGGCAACGGATTCCCCCCGGCAGGTGGGGCATTTCACGGTCTTGGCGATCGCGGTCACCCGGTCCTGGAGCGTGTCCGGCTCCCGGGTGCGGGTCGCGCCCACCGCGAGCGCCACCACGAGCACCGAGGCCATGGCCAGCCAGGGCAACCAGGATCGGCCCGAGGGGCTCAACCTCCACCGTCCCCACTCACGGAACCGGCAGATGCGCCCAAGCCCATGACCGAATCGAGCTGGTCGGCGGTCACGCCGAGGAACTTGGCCACCACGATCCCGTCGGGGCTCACCACGTAGGACTCCGGGACGCCGGTGACCCCGAACGCCAGCGCGGTGGGGCCGGTGTCGCCCACCACCACCGGCCAGTCACCACCCCGCTCGGCGAAGAACCGCCGGATCACCGCCGGGTCGTCCTGGAATGCGACGCTCACCACCTGCACCCGGCCGTCGACCCGATGGCGATCGGTGAACTCGACCAACTCGGGATGCTCGACCTGGCACGGCACGCACCAGGTGGCGAAGAAGTTCACGACCACCCACCGGCCTCGGTACTGGTCGATGTCGAAGGTCTCACCGCTGAGCGTGGTGCCGCTCACCCGGGGCACGGGCTTGCCGACCAGCGCGCTCGACACCCCGCGGGCGTCCGCACTCGGGCGAGTGGCGAGCACCACGACGAAGGCGATGAGCGCCACGCCGACGGTGAGCGCGACCCACCGGGCCGTATGCCGGCGGCTCGCCAGCAGCGGCTCGGTCACGACACCTCCACGAGCTCGCGCCGGGGCGCGACGGGCACCGGCGCGGACACCGGATCAATGGGGTTGCGGCGACGGCCGGGGAACGCCGCCAGGATCGTCCCCAGGGCCATGAGGCCACCGCCGATCCAGAGCCAGATGACGAGGGGCTGGATCGTCACCCGGATCGTGGCCGGCGCACCCTCTTCCTCGGGGAGAGCGAGCAGGGTGAGGGCGACGTCGTCGACCAGGGTGCTCCGAACGGAGGGGGTACCGATCACCTGGCTGCCGAAGGCGAAGCGGTTCAGGGCGGGGGCCCAGGGACCGGTGCCGTCGATCCTGATCAGGGCCTGGGTGACCGTCTTGGCCGACTCGTGCTTCACGTTGCGCCCCACGTAGGTCAACGTGTGGCCCGCGAAGGTGGCCGACTCCCCCTCGGCGAGCGTGAACTCGGCTTGGCGGACGTAGCTCTGGCTGGCCGCGAACGCCACCGCGATCACGATCACGCCGAGATGCACCACCATCCCGCCGTTGGCTCGGCCAATCAGCCCTCGCCAACCCTGCCGGCGGGTAGCGATGACGAGTTGCCGCAGCGCGGATCCGGCGGCGAAGCCGGCAAGGCCGAAGGCCACCAGGGTCACCAGCCCGGACGCACCGAGCAGGACCGCCGTCACGACGGTGCCGGTGCCGATCCAAGCCGGCCACAGCAGGCGGTGACGGAGCAGCTCACCGCTGGCCTTGCGCCACGGCAGCACCGGCGCCACTCCCATCAGAAACAGCAACGTCAGCCCCAGTGGCATGGTCATCCGGTTGAAGTAGGGCGAGCCGACCGACATCCGGCTGTCGTTCAGGGCCTCCACGAGGAGCGGGAACACCGTCCCGAGCAGCACCACGAAGGCGAAGGCGGCGAACAGCACGTTGTTGGCCAGGAACGCACCTTCACGCGACAGCGGGGAGTCGATGCGTCCCGGGGCCCGCAGGCGGTCACCACGCCAGGCGATCAAGCCGATGGTGACCACGACGATGAGGGTGAAGAAGGCGAGGATGGCCGGGCCCACCGAGCCCGCGGTGAACGCATGGACCGAGTCGAGCACGCCTGAGCGGGTGATGAACGTCCCGAGGATGGTGAGCGCGAACGTGGCGCACAGCAACGAGAGGTTCCACACCCGCAACATGCCGCGCCGCTCCTGGACCATCACCGAGTGCAGGTAGGCGGTGCCCGTGAGCCACGGGAGGAACGAGGCGTTCTCCACCGGGTCCCACGCCCAGTAGCCACCCCACCCGAGCACCTCGTAACTCCACCAGGCGCCGAGGACGATCCCGACGGTGAGGAACCCCCAGGCGAACAGTGTCCACCGCCGGGTGGCGAGCAACCAGCCCTCCCCCACCCGCCCGGTCACCAGCGCGGCGACGGCGAACGCGAACGGCACGGTGAAGCCGACGTAGCCGAGGTACAGCATCGGCGGGTGGAAGGCCATCAGCGGGTGGTTCTGCAGCAAGGGGTTGGGGCCCGGGCCGTCGTAGCCGGGTGGCGGGTCGAACGAGCGGAAGGGATTGGCCGGCCCGAGCAGCATGAAGAAGAAGAAGATGCAGACCGCGAAAAGGGTGAGCATCGCCCAGCCGACCAGGGGGTCGGTCAGCCGCTTGCGGAACTTCACCGCCACCAGGGTGGTGTAACCGGCGAGCACGGCCGCCCAGAGAATGATCGACCCTTCGAGCGCAGCCCACAGGGTCGCCACGTTGAACAGCGCCGGGGTCCGGGTGCTCCCGTTGTCCGCGACGTACTGCACGGTGAAGTCCCGGGTGATGAGCGCCCGCTCCATCGCACCCACGGCGAGTAGAGCACCGATCAGGACGAACACCGCGTAGGGAGCCGCCATCCACAGCAGGTCACGCCGGCGACGGACCAGGCCCACGGCGAGGGTGGCCACGGCCAGCACCGACGCGCTGAATCCGAGCATCACCCCGGCGATGCCGATGGCCCGGTTCATGGAGCAGCGGTCGCCGTCGTCGAGCGCGGCGGCTCCTGGCCACCCTCTTCGGCGGCGGTGATCCGATCGCGGTGGTTCTCCTCGTAGGTCTCGTCGTGCTTCACGAGCATCCGATCGCTGGAGAAGAACTGGCCCGTCGGGTCCCAACGACCCTCGAGAACCACCGGCATGCCCGGGCGGAAGAGCTGCGGCGGATCACCGCGGTGCGACACGGGTACCTCCACCCCGTTGAAGGTCACCACGAAATCCACACCGTCGCCGGTGTCGACGACGGTGCCCGACTCGACCGTGCCCTGCATGCGGAAGCGGTCGGTCCCGAGCTCGCTCTTCTTCGCCACCGCCTCGTCCGCGTTGTAGAAGAACAGCGACGCGTCGGACAAGGCCTTGCTGGCCACGAAGGCCAGACCGCCGAGCACCGCGAGGACCACCAGGAACGCCCACCACCGCCGGGCGCGCGGCGGTGCCGCCTCCCGCGGCCTGAGGTCGAGGTCGGGTGCGGTGCGGGGCGTCACATCCATCGGCGATCCTCGGGGGGCAAGCGGCGGCTCAGCGCGCGACCACGCACGATGATCAGCGCCGCGTAGCAGACCAACGCCGCGATGCTCACGGACCAACCCAGCAACACGTAACCCCACTGGCTCATCAGCCGGCCTCCGCTCGACGCGCCGCCAACGCGTCCTCCAAGCCACGAGCCTCCAGCCGGTCCTGCAGCCAGGCCAGCCGGAACCGGTGCAACAGCAGCCAGACCATGAGAACGATGCTGGTCGCGATGCCGAAGACGAGGGTGAACAGCTGCAGTCCCTCGATGGTGGGGTCCGGCCGGAAGAGGGTCGGACCCTGGTGAAGCGACCGCCACCACTCGACCGAGCGGTTGACCAACAGCACGTTGGGCAGCAGGAGGAGACCCACGATGGCCGACCGTCTGGCTCGTGCACCCTGATCGAGGGTGGTACGGCGGACCGCGAGGTAACCGAGGAGCAGCAGGAACAACATCGCGGTGGAGGTGAGCCGCGGATCCCACTCCCACCACGTGCCCCAGGTCGTCGCCCCCCAGACGGAACCGGTGAACAAGGTGAGCGCCGTGAACAGCGTGGCGATCTCGGCCGAGGAGCTGGCGACCAGGTCCCACCAGTGCGAGCGCTTCCAGAGCACCATCACCGAGCCGACGGTGGTGAGGAGGATGGACAGGTAGGCCGCGATCACCACCGGCACGTGGAGATAGAGCAACCGCACGGTGTCGCCGAGCTCCACGTCGCCCTCGGTGGCCACGAAAGCCAGCACCACCAGGAGCGCCACCGCGGCCAGCGCGATCGCGCCCAGCACCCGGCTCCCTGCGGAGCCGGTGCCCTCCGGACCCTCGCCGTCCCGTCCCGGCACCGGGGCGGTGGTGTCTGCGACCTGGACCGTCACGATTCCTCCAGGAGCGAGCCGAATCCGAAGATCCCGGCCGCCAGGTACACGAGCGAGAACACGGCGAGCAGGCCGACCCACCGCCACCCCTCACCCGGGGTGCCGTCGAGCGCAGCCTCGAACGCCCTGGTCGATGCGATGAGCACCGGCGCCAACACGGGAAGCAGCAGGAGCGGGAGCAGGGTCTCACGCACCCGCACGCCGACCGCGAGGACGCCGTAGAGCGTACCGGCGGCCGCGATGCCAGCGGTCGCGACCAGGATGGTCACGACCAGCAGGGGCCACCCTCCAAGCGGGGTGCCGTAGAAGACGGCGACCCCAGCGAGCAGCAGCGCCTCGAGCACCACCAGCTCCAAGCCCACCGCCGCCACCTTCCCCAGGTAGATGCCGCCAGGGTCCAGCCCCGAGAGCCGCAAGCCGTCGACGACCCGATCGGACGCCTCGACTGCGAACGCCCGCTGCACCGCCAGCAGACCGGTGAAGAGCACGGTCACCCAGTACAGGCCTGGCGTCGCCTGGTGGAGGATCCCCCGGTCGGGGTCGAGCGCGAAGCCGAACAGCACGAGCACCACCAACGCGAAGGGCACGATCTGGTTGAGCGCGACACGAGAGCGGGCCTCGATCCGGAGGTCCTTGGCCGCGACCAGCACCGCGTCACGGAACACGAGCCACCTCCGGCTCGCCCTGCACCGTCCCCCCGGCGATCGTGACCTGACGACCGGCGAGGGCCGCCGCCCGGTCGTGCTCGTGCGAGGCCACCACGATCGTCGCCCCGGCACGGGCCGCGTCACGAACGAGACCGTCGACCAGGTCGCGGGCCTCGTGGTCCAGCCCGGCGTGGGGCTCGTCCAGCAGCCACAGCTCCGGGCGGCGGGCCACCAGCACCGCCAGCGACGTGCGCCGGCGCTGACCGGCAGAGAGTCTGGACACCGCCACGTCGCGCAAGCGGCCGTCGAGCCCCAGAGCGGCCATCGCCGCGTCGGCGTCGGCCGGGGCGGCGCGCGCCGCCCGGGCCCAGAACCGGACGTTGTCGGCGACCGTCAGCTCGTCGTAGAGGCCGGTGGCGTGACCGAGCAACCCCACCCGCCGTCGCACGGCCCGGCGATCGGCCCGCAGGTCGTGGCCCAGCACGACGGCCTCCCCCGACACGATGGGTAGCAGCCCGGCGCAGGCCCGTAACAGGCTGGTCTTGCCAGCACCGTTCGGGCCGTTCAGGAGGACGACTTCGCCGCGACGGACGTCGAGATCGACACCGGCGAGCGCGGGGAAGCGGCCGAGCAGGGCGACCGCGGCACGGAGGTGGACGACGGTCTCCATGACGATCCATTCGAGGGTACCGGTGGCGAGGGGCGCCGACCAAGGTGACCGCGGTGGCCGGCGGTGTGGCCGGGGCCCCTCGCGGCGAGCGCCGGGATGCCGTTGGTTAGGGTGCGCAGGTGCGTCTGGCGCGGATCGTGGGCTTCACCGGGCGGATGATGATCCGAGCCGGCGTGCTGATCCTGCTGTTCGTCGCGTTCCAGCTCTGGGGCACCGGCGTGCACACCGCTCGCGCCCAGAGTGATCTGGAGAAGCGCTTCCGGGCCCAGCAGGCGGAGCTCGGCCCGCTGCCCGCGCCCGCCACCGCCGACACCACGGGGGCTCACAGCCCGACGTCCACGACCCCGCCTGCCACTGCGTCGCCGGACTTCCCGGCGCCCGCACCGGGCGAGCCGATCGGGTCCATCTCCATCCCCGCCATCGGAGCGGACTTCTTCATCGTGGAGGGCGTCGACCTGCGCTGGCTCCAGGACGGTCCGGGCCACTTCCCGCAGACGCCGCTGCCCGGCCAGCCCGGCAACGCGGCGCTGGCCGGTCACCGCACCACCTTCAAGGCGCCCTTCAACCGGCTCGATGAGCTCCGACCGGGCGACCTGATCTTCGTGGAGACCCTGCAAGGCAAGTTCACCTACGAGGTGATGGCACAACCCTCAGCGGAGGGCGAGCCGCCCAAGGCCCACTACATCGTCGGTCCCCGCCAGACCGAGATCCTCGACGACAAGGGCGACAACCGGCTGACCCTCATGGCCTGCCATCCGAAGTACAGCGCCGCCCAGCGCATCGTCGTGGAGGCCAAGCTGGTGTCGAACCCGGCTCCGCCGACCCCGCTGCCGCCAGCCGAGGACCTGTCCGAGCTGCCGGCCGACGACCTCGCCGGCGGGAACGCCGCGGCCCGGGTGCCGGCCGCTCTGTGGTCGCTCCTGGCCATCGGGATCTGGTTTTCGGCCTGGCTCGCCGGGCGGTGGAGGCGGGCGTGGAAGTGGCCGGCCTACGCGGTGTGCCTCCCGCTGTTCGCGTTCGCCCTGTTCGAGGCCTTCGGTCACATCAACCATCTCTTGCCCGCCGCCTACTGACGAGACCGCCCGACGATGACCGCGCGCCGATGCTCCGCCGTGCTGGTTCGAGTGTGCCTGCTGGTCGCAGCGCTGGGCATGGTCGGGTGCTCAGGCGGCAGCAGCAACGAGGTGGTCACCACGACCACCACCGAGGCGGCACCGACCACCACGACGACCGAGGCTCCTCTCGACGCCGGCCAGCAGATCTTCGTGTACGTGCCGCAGGTGGGTGACTGCTTCGATCGCCGCAAGATCGAGCGGTCGGCGTCGACCAGCGGGCAGACCGACATCGTGTTGAAGCTGGACTGCTCGCTCCCCCACCGCAACGAGGTGTACGCCGTGCTCGACTATCCAGCGAGCGACGACACGTTCCCGGGCGAGAAAGCCCTCGAGACCTTCGCCAAACAGGAGTGTCCCCGGCGGTTCGAAGGGTACGTCGGCAAGCAGTACGAGCTCTCGGATCTCGAGATCGGCTACCAGCTCCCCGACTCGACCAACTGGCGGCGCGGCACCCAGAAGATCGGGTGCTACGTGTACGACCTCAACGGCAACCGGCTGGTCGGCACCGTGCAAGGCTCCGCCAGGTAGACCGGCGAGCGGCCACCGATCCCCGAGAGCAACCGGGCCGGGCACCACGACGAGCACGAGCAGGACAAGCCCGATCCCGACGCGTCCGCCGAACGCCTCGGCATCACCCGATCCGCGGGCCCGAGCCAGAGCCACGACCACTCGGAGGGCTCCGAGCCCCAGGCGCAAGCGCGGTCGCCGGGACACCCGCCTGGGCAGACCCTCACCATCGAAACCCGCGCCTCGGCGCATGGCGGTCAGGCCGGCCGCGCAGGCGGCGCTCGGGCCGGTGATCCTCGCCGGCCGGATCGCCGAGCGCGTCGTCCAGGTGGTCGAGGACCGGCTGTACCCGCAGCTCTCCCACCGCTAGCCCCGGCCAAGACCGTCGCCCCACGGGCTCAGCGCGACCGACCCTGGCAGCCCGCCGTCAGTAGTAGGGGCTGCGAGCCCGGTGGCGAGGTACGGCCTTGTAGCGGCGGTCCTGGCCCATCTGCCACAGCAGGTGATCCAGCTCCCAGGCAGGCAGTCGGGGGCCCCGGGCCTGCACCCTCGCCACCAGTCGCTCCGCCGCTTCCACCGCCACCGCACGGATCTCGACCTCCGCCTCGCTGCCGGCCCGGATCAGCTCACCCGCCTCGATCGAGCGCACCAGGTCCGGATCGAACACCAGGACCCCTTCGAGCCGCAGCACGTGCGGCACCAGGTTGTCCGCGAAGATCGTCAACCGGTCGAGATCGGCGAACGAGCCCCACCCCTCCCCGTCGAAGGCCCGGGCCAGGTCTGCCGCGACGATCTGGGCCCGCTTGAGGAACGGCACCTCCCGCCCCCGATACGTGGCGACATCCCGGAACAGGGGCATGGCCAGCAGCATCTCGACCATCCTCTCGGCGCTTCCGCCAGCGGCCTCGACGAGCGAGGTGTACGAGCCGTCGTACTCGGTCACCAGCAACGCGCCCAGGTCGCCGAGTGCCCTCGAGAACAAGGTCATGAGCGCGTCGACGGGCGGGGCGAACGGTTGGCCGAACACCGACGCGCAGTCCCTCGGTGTCAGGGCCTGCAACTCCCGGGCGGTGAACGGGCCCGCCGCCCGGAAGCGCTCGTGCAGGCGGGTCATGATCGTGACCGACCCGGAACGACCCGGCACCTTGACCAGATGGGGGTGCCAGCCAGAGCCGAAGTTGACCGCGTCGAAGGTGAGCACGAAGGCGACCGTGGCCCCGGCATCACCCATCCGCAACGAGGACCCGTCACCGGCGGCCCCCTCCGCGGACGACGCCAGCCGCTCGGCGAAGCGGTCGAGGGCCGCGTCGTCGATGGACACGAGACGGGCCTTCGCGGCCACGGACGCGCACCCCTCGCGCACCCGTTCCAGCCATCCCGGCTCCGACGTCACCGCGCGGATGGCTCGGCGCTGCTCATCGCCCCCGGAACTCCGGCTTGCGGCGCTCCCGGAACGCCGCGAGCCCCTCCTGCAGGTCCTCACTCGACCAGGCTCGGCGGAACGCATCCACGTAGGCATCCGGCGCGGGCGATACCGGTTCGGTGAGATTGAGGCCGAGCTTCAGCCCTTGCACCGTGAGTGGCGCCAGGGCGGCGATCTCCCCGGCCCAGCCCAGTGCGTCGTCGAGACCTCCCAGTCGCTGTACCAGTCCGAGCCCGAAGGCCCGCTCGCCGGCGAGCTGCTCGGTGGTGAGGAACATGGCTCTCGCCGCGCCCTGCCCGCACATCGACGCCGCTCGCTGCACCGTCCACCAATCGACCATCAGGCCGAGCTTCGCCGCTGGAACGCCGAACCGGGCGTCGGGGGTGGCGACGCGCAGGTCGCACGCCACCGCCAGCTGGGTGCCGGCCCCGAGCGCGAAACCCTCGACCGCGGCGATGGTCGGGAACGGCGCGTCACGCAAGCCCGCCAGCACCCGATTGAGGGCCTGCACGAACTCGGTGTCCTCGACGCCGGAGAGGTCGGCACCGCTGCAGAAGTGGCCACCGGCCCCGGTCAACACCAGCGCGCGCGATGCCGCCTCGGTCGCTCGACCGAGTGCGCCCTCCAGCCCGGCGAGCGAGTCCTGGTCGAGCGCGTTGCGCCGCTCGGGCCGGTCGATCGTGACGAGCGCGACGCGACCGCGCTGGTCGTAGTGGATCATCGGCCCGTCCAGCGAGGCGGTCGCTTCTCGGCGAACGCGGCCAGGCCCTCGGCGGTGTCCTCGCTGCCCGCGGTCACGGTGAGGAGGGTATGCAGCAGCCGGAGGGCATCGTCCGCCGCTTGGTCCCAGACGGCATAGAACGATTCGCGACCCAGGCGCATGACGGCGGGCGGCTTGGCAGCGAGGGTGGCTGCGAGCTCGTCGACGGTGGCGTCGAGCTGGTCGACCGGCACCACCCTGGTGACGAACCCGATGCGCTCGGCTTCCTCGGCGCTCACCCGGCGACCGGTCATCATCAACTCGAGCGCCTTCTTGGGCGGCATGGAGCGCACCAGCGGCACAGTGATCATGAACGGCCACAACCCCACGTCGATCTCGGGGGTACCGAAATGCGCGTCGTCGGCCGCGACGACCAGGTCGCACGCCAGGGCCAGACCCATGCCCCCCGCCAGCGCGTAGCCCCGCACCCGGGCGATCGTCGGCTTGCCCAGGTGCCAGAGCTGGCGGAACACGGCGGCCAGCTCCCCCCGGCTGTCGTGCAGGTCGAGGTGGCTCGCACCGGCGGCCATGCCGGTCAGGTCAGCACCGGCACAGAACGCCTTGTCGCCGGCACCGGTGAGCACGACGACTCGCACCGTGCGGTCGGCGGCCAGCTCAGCGAGCACCTGCCGCAGCCTGGAGACCATCGTCCAGGACAGCGCGTTGCGTCGCTCCGGCCGGTTCAGCGTCACCCGCGCCACACCCTCGGTGATCTGGACGAGCACCTCGTCGGAGCGGTCGGTGGTGGGTTCGGGCACGAGCCCGGACGTTACCGGTTCGGCATCCACCCTCGCGCCCGGCGGCCACCGTACCGTTTTCGCATGACCGTCTCCTCCAGTCCTCTCGCGATCGGCCTGGTCGCCGCCGGGCTGGCCGTGGCCGCCGTCTTCCTCGCGTTCCTGACCGTTCGCGGTGTTCGCCGCCGGGGTGGGCCGTCGACGAAACCGAGGCTGCCCCAGGGCGCCGACGCCGCCCTCTGGTCGATCATCGAAGCGGTCCCCGATCCCCGCAACCATCTGGCGCTGACCCGTGACCTCTCCGGTGAGGTGCGCGTCACCGACACCGACCGGGCCATGGCCGCTGCGGCCGCGGCGGCGGGTCACGACCGGCAGGCGCGGGAGCGGGCCGCGGCCAGGCCGCACATCGACGCCCGGCCCGTGATCGAGCTGCGCGACCGGGACGCCGAGGAGCGCCGGGCGCGGGAGAACCTCGAGCTCACCACACAGCTCTTCTTCGCCGAGGAGCCACGCCTGTCCCGCTTCTGATGGCCTCCGGCCAGCGCACCGCCGCGACCTCGCCCCGCTACGAACGGGGCAGCGCCGAGTTCGGTCGGGTGGTGTCGTTCGCCGACGGTGTGGCGGCCATCGCCCTCACCCTGCTCATCCTCGGCATCGACCTGCCTCGACCGACCGGTGACCCGGCCAGCGCGAACGTCTTCGAGCTCGTCGGGGACCTGAGCGAGCAGATCTTCGCCTTCCTGCTCAGCTTCGTGCTCATCGCGTTCTACTGGTTCGGTCACCACCGCTTCGTGGGCCGCCTCCGGGCCATCGACGGGGCGATGATCGCCTGGACCATGGTGTTCCTGCTGCTCATCGTGATCGTCCCCTTCGAGGCGCAGGTCATCGGCTTCTACGCCGGCAACGAGCAGGCGATCACGCTGTACGCGGGGTGGTTCGTGGTGTTCGGGGTCATCGACATCGCCGGCTACCTGCTCGCCAGGGCGCGCCGGCTGTTGCACGAGGAGCCCAGCCGTGAGGTCGTGCGCTTCGCCCTCATCACACGGGGGATCGCTCCGGTGGTGTTCGCCCTCTCGATCCCTGTGGCCTACTTGGTCTCGCCGGATGCCGCGATGTGGAGCTGGCTGGCGATCTGGCCGCTGTCGGCCCTGCTCACCCGTAACCCGCCCCCGGGCGCCTAGCCGATTGCTCGGCATCGGCAGCCACGACGGCAGCCAGCGTCGACCACGACTGCGGCACCGCCCCCAGCGGCTCACCGGTGTCGGGGTGCCAGTGCTCGGCGAACGCCGACCTGGTCGAGCCCAGCACGAGCATCTGTGCCAGCTCGGCACGGGCCGGGGAGCCGAGCCGGGCCGCCCCGACCCACGACAGGTAGGTGAGCTGCGGCCAGGACGAGCCACGCCAGTACGTGTACGGCTCGAACACGGTCTCGTCGCGATGAACCCCCGCCGGCCCGCACGGGCCGCCGTACCCCACAGGGTCGATCATCAGATCAAGCACCTGCCGGCCCCGATCGGGGTCGACGAGCAACGGCAGCAACGCGTCGAGGGTGCGGATCCGGCCCGAACCGCCACCGGCCGGCCCGCCGTCGATCCACGTCGCGAGCTCGCCCGACCACCGCCGGGCGAGCACCCCGGCCAGCTCCAAGGCCGTGGCCCGCATGCGACCGTCACCGGTCAACTCGGCCAACTCGAGGGCGTTGAACGCCACCAGGGCGTTGAACCCCGCGGGGGCGGCGCCGAACGCCGGGTTGGCGAGGGGTGCGCCGTGCCGGTCACGCACGATGGTGGCGAGGAGCGCGCCTTTCATCTTGTACCAGCGAGAGGGATCGAACCGCTCGCCGCACCAGTGGTCCCAGCGGGGGCTGTCGTCGGCACCCGACTCCCAGGGATGAACGATGGTGACCAGCCCGGACGCCTCGTCGCGAGCCCGACGGTCGAGGAGGAAACCGATCGCCGCCGCGGCCCGCTCCACCAGATCGCCCGGCACGCCGTCGGCGGCGCGGGCCAGGACGGCGAGCGCGTGGCCGTACATGGGTGGCTGGGTGATCGACGAGGTGGCAGCGCAGCCCCAGAAGCCCGCCAACCGATCATCCTCCCCGTACTGCACGTGGGGGACGAACCCACTGTCGTGCTGGTGGCGGAAGAGGTTGCGAAGCTCGGTGACCGCGCGCTGGTGCTCACCCAGATGGCACCACACGATGGCATGGAAGCAGGAATCCCACAGCCACTGGTACGGGTAGACCGAGGAGTGCGGGACGCAGAAGCCGTCGACGTGCCAGTGCCGCTCCAGCACGGCTCTGGCCTGCCGGTCGAGCTGGCCGAGTGCCGGTAGCGTGTCGCCGGGGCTCACCGCCCGAGCCGTCCCGGTACCCCCGACCGCATCGTGCCCACCTGTGCCTTCCTCTCGTTCCGCCTGGGACTCACCGACGGGGTGTCGGTGGTGGCCGACACCTGGATGGAGGCGCTGCGCCTGGCCGGGTTCGAGGTGATGACCGTGGCCGGCGAGGGCCCGGTCGACCGGGTCGTCGACGGGCTGGCGCTGGGCGCGACCCGACCGCCGAGCCAGCGCGCGCTGGATGCCGCGCTCGCCGACGCGGACCTGGTCGTGGTCGAGAACCTGCTCACGATCCCGATGAACCTACCGGCCTCACGGGTGGCGGCTGAGGTGCTCCGGGGGCGGCCGGCGATCCTCCACCACCACGACCCGGCGTGGCAGCGAGCCCAGTACCGGCACATCACCGAGCTCCCGCCCGACGACCCGAGCTGGCGGCACGTGACGATCAACCAGCTCACCCGACGCCAGCTCGCCCAGCGGGGGATCCGTGCGGTCACCATCTACAACGGCTTCGACACCCGGGTACCGGCCGGCGACCGCGACCACATCCGCGACGAACTGGGCGTGGCCCCCGGCGAGCGTCTCGTGGTCCATCCGGTGCGTGCCATCCCTCGCAAGCGCATTGCCGACGCGGTGGCCCTGACCGAGGCACTGCGCGGGATCTACTGGCTGACCGGCCCGGCCGAGGACGGCTTCGAAGCCGAGCTGGCGGCGATCCTCGGCCGCGCCCGCTGCGAGGTCATCCACCGACCGCTGCCGAGCGCCGCCGACGTGTACGCGGCAGCGGACCTGGTGGCGTTCCCCTCGGCGTGGGAAGGCTTCGGTAACCCCCCCATCGAAGCGGCGATCCACCGGCGTCCCGTGGCGATCGAGCGGTACCCGGTGGCCACGGAGCTCGCGGCGCTCGGATTCCGTTGGTTCGACTTCGACGACATCGAGACGATCGACCGGTGGCTGTCCGAGCCGGACGACGAGTTGCTCGACCACAACCGGGCGGTAGCGGAGCGCCACCTCTCCCTGGAGCGGATGGCAGCCGATCTCCACGACCTGCTCGATGAGACAGGCTGGGCTCCATGACCGACCCGGTGAGGCAGCGGCGAGCCCGGTGGGCCCGAGCAGCGAAAGCGGGCCAGCGGCTGGGCTACCTCTTCTACGCGGTCGCCACGGTGGCCTTCTTCGCCGGGCTGATCGGCGAGTTCACCGCCGGGACCGTGCGGCTGGTCGAGATCGGGCTGATCGGTGGATCGGTGCTCCTCGCACCCTCGATCCTCGTCACCTACATGGTGAAGGCAGCGGAAAAGGACGACCTCGAGCACGGGCGCTGAGCCGGCGCTCGATACGGACGCATCGAATTGCCGCCTCCCGTGTGCGGCGCGAGGATGCGCCGACCGCTCGGATCATCGACCATGGGGGAACCGGTCATGTGCAAGGCAGCTGTGCTCACGGGGGTCGGCACCCCACTCGAGGTCCGCGACGATGTCGAGCTGGCTCCACCCGGTCCGGGGGAGGTACGGATCCAGGTCGGGGCGTCGGGGGTCTGTCATTCCGACCTCTCGGTGCAGAACGGCACCATCCCGCTGCCCACGCCGATCGTCCTCGGGCACGAGGGTGCGGGCACCGTGGTCGAGATCGGCGAGGGGGTCACGAACGTGGCGGTCGGCGATCACGTCGTATGCTCCTTCGTCCCCAACTGCGGCGAGTGCTACTTCTGCACCCGGGGCCAGGGCTACCTGTGCGAGCGGAGCGGCATGGCGATGCTCGGGGGGCTGCTCGACGGGACCACCCGCCTGACCTCGCAAGGCGCGCCGCTGCACCAGATGGCCATGCTGGGCACCTTTGGCGAGGAGGCCATCGTGCCGGCCATCAGCGTGGTGAAGATCGACCCGTCCATCCCGCTGAAGGTGGCGGCGCTGATCGGCTGTGGGGTGCTCACCGGGGTCGGCGCGGCGATGAACACCGCCAGCATCCGTGAAGGCGACACCGTGGCGGTCATCGGCTGCGGCGGCGTCGGCCTCAACGTGATCCAGGGGGCCAAGATCGCCGGCGCCGGCGAGATCGTGGCGATCGACGTGTTCGACACCAAGCTCGAGATGGCCGACCAATTCGGCGCGACCCGCACCGTGAAGGCAGGCGAGCAGGATCCGGCCGCCGTGATCACCGAAGCCACTGGAGGGCGCTTGGCCGACACGGTCTTCGAGGTGATCGGCATCAAGGACACGATGCTGCAGGCACTCAGCCTCACCCGGCAGGGCGGCGAGGCGATCTTCGTGGGCGTGCCCCGGATGGACGTGATCCTCGAGCTGCCCGCAGCGCTCGAGTTCCTCTACCTCAACAAGACCATCAAGGGCTGCTGGTACGGATCGGCCAACGTCAACGACGACGTCCCCAAGCTGCTCGGGCTCTACCAGGAGGGCACTCTCAAGCTCGACGAGCTCATCTCGCGCGAGATCGGCGTGGAGGACGTCAACGAGGCCTTCGCCGCCATGCAGTCGGGCGAGGTGGCCCGCTCGGTCATCACCTACTGAGGACCTCCAGAGCCGCTTGCGCCGGCGGCGTTCAACGGCCCCTCGCGTGCTGGTTACCGTGGAGTAGCCATGCGCGCCCACCGGACCACTCCATGACCGCCCGCCTCCCTGCGGCGGAGCGCCGCCAGCAGCTGCTCGACGTCGCGCTGCGGGTCTTCGGCCAGCACGGGTACCACCACACCTCGATGAACGAGATCGCGGACCGGGCCGGCGTCACGAAGCCCGTGCTCTACCAGCACTTTCGCTCCAAACGAGAGCTGTACCTGGAGGTGCTGCGTGACGTCGGGGGGCGGCTGCGTGACGCGGTCGGCAAGGCGGTGGCCACCGCGGAGGGGCCCCGCCAGCAGGTGGAGAGCGGGTTCTTGGCCTACTTCCGCTGGGTGGCCGCGACCCGAGGGGGGTTCGACGTGCTCTTCGCGGGCGAGACCAGGCGCGACCGCGAGTTCACCGCCGAAGCCCTGAAGGTGGAGACGGAGGTCGCCGACGCCATCGCGCAGCTCATCGTGGTCGAGGGCCTCTCCGACGAGCGGCGGCGCCTGCTCGCCTACGGGATCGTCGGCATCGCCGAGACGACGTGTCGCCACTGGTTGTCGAACGAGCTCGAGCTCGACGTGGACGAGCTCGCGGCACAGGTGGCCGAGTTGGCCTGGGCGGGGCTGCGGGGTCTCCGGCCCTGAACGCCTCGCACCCGCTGCCGAGGGTGCTCCGCTACGGTCGCGGCCCGTGATCGTGGTCGTGACCGTCTTGGCCGTGCTCGTCGTCGCGCTGCTCGTCGTCGTGGCGACCGCCCGTTCAGCCCTCGCCACCGCGGAGACCAAGCTGGAGGCGCTCGAAGAGCGACTCGACGCCGCGACCTCCGAGGCGGAGGAGGCGGCCGCGGACGCATCGGAGGCGAAGGCGCGCGCCGCGGCAGCGCACGAGCGGGCAGACGCCGCCGAGCGGGAGCGGGCCTCGCTGGCAGAGCAGCTCTCCGCCGCCCGGGCCGCCGCTGAGCAGGCGGCACACGAGTCGGCCGAGCAGATCGCGGACCTCGAGCAGCAGCTCGGCGCGCTCCAGCGCGCCAGTCGGGCCACGCTCGATGCCATGGGCGTCTGGGCGCTCGAGACCGTCCGCCTGGATCGGCTCTGGCGGGACCAGGTCGCGGCCGGGGGCGCCGAGCCGTCCCCGCTGTCGACCGCGACCGACCCGGCGCGGGGGGCCACCGAGATCCTCGTGGCGGTGGTGCGGGAGACCGCCGGGACCCCCGTCGAGTTGCACTGGGAAGTCTCCGAGCCGGTGGCGCCCGTCCCGGGGGCTCGCCTGGTCCATGCGATCGAGGAGCTGCTAGGGGTGGCCCGCGCCGCGGACACCGCCGCCCTGCGGGTGGCCGGCGGCCCGGGTGAGCTGGTCGTGACGATGGCAACCGACCCGCCGTCGGCGATCCCCGACCACCTCGTGGCGGCACTCACCGCCGCCGGGCTGGACCTGACCTCTGAGGCCTCGAGCGCCGAGGTGACGGCACGCGTGCCGTGGCCGCCCGACTCGCCGGCGTGGGACGGGTGACGAGGGGCGATCGGCATGGACCCGACCAACGTCGTCGGTCGCCGAGTGGTGGCGTGGCTCGCGGACGGCTTGATCGATCTCGTGCTCGCGCTCGGGTTCGCCAGCCTGTTCGGCATCGATCTCCACCGCACCAGCACCACCGGCACGGTGTTCGACGTGGATCCGACCGGGGATCGTGCGTGGGCCGCCGTGGCATTGGTCGTGCTCGCCTGGGCGCTGTTCAAGTCGATCCTCGTCGCCTCCTACGGATGGACGCCGGGGAAGCTGCTGTGCGGTGTCCGCGTGGCCACCTGGAACGGCCGCCCACCAGGGCTGTGGCGCGCCATCGTGCGTGGCGGGACCATGAGTGTGCTGGGAGCCTTCCTCGGTTGCTTCTACTGGCTCGTCGGCGTGGCCTGCATGGCTCTGAGCCGTGATCACCGGCAGCCTGCCGACTGGCTCGCCGGCACGTTCGTGATCGACGCCGACTACCAGGGCCGGCTGATACTCGACGGCCCCCGCCACCCCGTCGCCGGGCCGCCGTCGATCACCCGCCAGGAGGCGGCAGCACTCCTGAGCTCCGAGCCGGGCCCCGCGGGCGCCGAGGCGATCGTCCCGCCCGGACCGAAGTCCGCCGAGCCCTTCTACGACCGCCGACGGGATACGTACGTCGTCTGGAGCGAGAAGCGGCAGACTTGGCTGCAGTTCGACAAGAAGACCGATGACTGGGTGGAGCTGACATGACCCCGACGACCGCGATCTCGACACCCGAGGCACCCACCGTCGCCGACCCGTTCGTCACCCCCGACATCTCCGACCCCGAGCTCGAACAGGGCCCGCCGGAGGTCGCGCACATCGTCCGGGTGGCGCCGGGTGAGAGTGCCGCGGCCAAGGTGCTCGAGGCTCGGGTGTCGGGGACGCCTCTCGAAGCGCTGTGCGGCCACGTGTGGGTGCCGTCGCGTGATCCGCGCCGGCTCCCGGTGTGCTCCCGCTGCAAGGAGGTCTACGACCTCTACCGTGCGTTCAACGACGGGCTGCGCGACACCCCGTCCGACTGATCGACAGACCTCGGTGGTCTGGTCTCTGCCCAGGCGGGGAAGGGGCAGCACATGCTCGGAGCACGCCTGCAGCAACGCAACGTGACGCTGGCACTCGCCGTCCTCGCCGTGTTGATCGTCGTCATCATGGTCCGCCGGCGGCGCTCGCGGCCGGCCGTCGAGGTCTCGCGCCCGCTCGAGGGGGACGAGCTGATCGATCTGCGGGAAGCGGCGACGATCCTCGAGGTGACGCCCGATCGGGTGGACGTGATGGTCGACCAGGGGATGCTGGAGCCCGTCGCCAGCAGGCGGGGGCCACGGTTCCGCCGGACGGAGGTCGAGGCCGTCCGCCTGGCCGGCGCCTGACTGCACTCCCCGTCAACCAGGCCCCCCACGGGTGGGCCTCGGCGGCCTGCTCGGGAAGCAGTTGGCAATTTATACCCTACCGGGGTATGGTGAGATCATGACCTCCGATCGAGACGGGGAGCGCCCTTCCCGCGGACCTGCTTCGCGGCTCGCCATGTTCGCCTTCCTCCTCGCCGCCGTCTTCGGCGGCGGCCTGGCGATCGGCCGAGCCGTCGGCCCCATCGACGAGCCGACCACCACCGAGCCCACCGTCGGGGTCCCCGCTCCGGATCCTCGTCCCGTGCCGGCGCCCACGCCGACCACCGGCCACGGTGAGCACCCGTGACCACCACCGAAGACCGACGTCCCGACGTCCGGGCGATCGATCTCGCCATCGAGGGCATGACCTGCGCGTCGTGCGCGGCGCGGATCGAGCGCCGGCTCAACGCTCTCGACGGCGTGGAGGCCTCCGTCAACTTCGCCACCGAGCGGGCCCGGATCCGCGCTCCCCGAGACCTTCCCGTCGAGCGCCTGATCACCGAGGTTGAGTCCGCGGGCTACACGGCTCGCCAACCCGGGCCGGTGGAGGAAGCACCCCACCCCCGTCGCGTCGACGCGCCTGCCGGTCCCCCCGGCGACCCGGTTCGGGCGTGGCGTGATCGGGTGCTGGTCTCGGCCGCGCTCACGATGCCGGTGCTGGCCATGGCGATGGTTCCGCGGCTGCAGTTCGACAACTGGCAGTGGCTCTCGCTGACCCTCGCCGCCCCGGTGGTGGTCTGGGGCGCCTGGCCCTTCCACCGGGCCGCGTGGACGAACCTCCGGCACGGCACTGCCACGATGGACACGCTCATCTCGATGGGCACCCTGGCGGCGTTCGGGTGGTCGCTGTACGCCTTGTTCTGGGGCGGTGCCGGGGAGCCGTCGATGCGGATGCCCTTCGAGCTGACCATCGCCAGGGATGGAGGGGGGCACGAGATCTACCTCGAGGTCGCGGCGGGCGTGACCCTGTTCATCCTGCTCGGCCGCTACCTCGAAGCCCGGGCCAAGCGGCGATCGGGGGAGGCGCTGCGGGCCCTGCTCGAGCTCGGGGCGAAGGACGTCGCGGTGCTGCGGGACGGGGAGGAGGTGCGCATCCCGGTCGAGGAGCTGCGGGTCGGGGACCGCTTCGTCGTTCGACCGGGCGAGAAGGTGGCCACCGACGGGGTCGTGGAGGAGGGCACCTCCGCCATCGACGCGTCACTGCTCACCGGGGAGAGTGTCCCGGTCGAGGTCGGGGAGGGCGACGAGGTCATCGGCGCGACCGTGAACGCCGGGGGGCGGCTGGTCGTGCGGGCCACCCGGGTCGGGACGGACACCGCACTGGCCCGGATCGCCCGCCTGGTGGAGGACGCCCAGACCGGCAAGGCGCCCGTGCAGCGCCTGGCCGATCGGGTGTCGGCGGTCTTCGTACCAGTCGTGATCGCCGTCGCCACCGGCACCCTCGGCTTCTGGCTCGGCGCTGGCGCGGGCGCCTCCGCCGCCTTCACCGCGGCCGTCGCCGTGCTGATCATCGCCTGCCCCTGCGCGCTGGGCCTCGCCACGCCCACCGCGTTGCTGGTCGGTACCGGTCGGGGTGCCCAGCTCGGCATCCTGATCAAAGGCCCCGAGGTCTTGGAGTCCACCCGGCGGATCGACACCGTGGTGCTCGACAAGACCGGCACAGTGACCACCGGCGACATGAGCCTGGTCTCGGTCACGGTGGCCGAGGGCACCACCGAAGCTGAGGCGCTGCGGCTGGTGGGCAGCCTGGAGCACGCGAGCGAGCATCCCATCGCACGAGCCATCGCCGCTGGCGCTCGGGACCGGGGCTTGTCATTGCTGCCCGTGGAGTCCTTCGCCGCACAGCGAGGGCTCGGTGTGCAGGGCGTGGTCGACGGCCACGCGGTGGTGGCTGGCCGGGAGGCGTTCCTCCGGGATTGGGCCGTGCACTTGCCCGCCCCGCTGCGCGCCGCGAAGGAGCTGGCCGAGGCCGCGGGGCAGACGGCGGTGCTGGGGGGCTGGGATGGGCAGGCCAAGGTCGTGCTGGCCGTCGCGGACACGATCAAGCCCACCTCCCCCGACGCCGTCGCCGAGCTCCGTCGTCTCGGCCTGCGCCCGGTGCTGGTCACCGGCGACAACGAGCGGGTCGCCCGGGCGGTCGCCGGCGAGCTCGGCATCGAGGAGGTGGTGGCCGGAGTCCTCCCCGAGGAGAAGGTCGAGGTGGTGCGCAGGCTCCAATCGGAGGGTCGGGTGGTCGCCATGGTGGGCGACGGTGTCAACGATGCGGCGGCGCTGGCGCAGGCAGACCTGGGGCTCGCCATGGGCACCGGCACCGATGTCGCCATCGAGGCATCGGACCTCACCCTGGTCAGGGGCGACCTGCGCAGCGCGGCCGACGCCATCCGGCTCTCCCGGCGAACCCTGGCCACCATCAAGGGCAACCTCT
This sequence comes from Rhabdothermincola sediminis, assembly GCF_014805525.1. Taxonomy (NCBI): domain Bacteria; kingdom Bacillati; phylum Actinomycetota; class Acidimicrobiia; order Acidimicrobiales; family Iamiaceae; genus Rhabdothermincola; species Rhabdothermincola sediminis. The sequence goes on from NZ_JACFSZ010000002.1 coordinate 224,767, forward strand.
TCTGGGCCTTCGCCTACAACCTGGCGGCACTCCCGCTGGCTGCGGCCGGCCTGCTGAACCCCCTCATCGCCGGAGCGGCGATGGCGTTCTCGAGCGTGTTCGTGGTGACGAACAGCCTGCGCCTACGGCGCTTCCGCCCCCGCTCGGCGACCGCGACCTCCCCCGCCGCGGGCGACGGTGACCTCAGGACTTGAGCAACCGCTCGAACGCCTTGGTCGCCTCGGTGATCAGCTCGTCGGCGCTCGGGTCACCTCCTGAGGCCGCGGCGTTGGCGACACAGTGACGTACGTGCTCGTCCAACAGCCCCACCGCGACACTCTGCAGCGCCTTGTTCACCGCGCTGATCTGGGTGAGGACGTCGATGCAGTAGGCGTCCTCCTCGATCATCCGCTGCAAGCCCCGAACCTGGCCCTCGATGCGCCGCAGGCGCTTCAGGTAGTCGTCCCGCTTCATGCTGTAACCGCGCATCGTGCCTCCCAGGATCCGGGGTGGATCACACGATACCGGGGTTGGGTACAACAGTCGTGCCTGGGATCGCGGAGCGGCGACAGGCCCGGCGCAGCGTCAGGGCTCGTCCTTCAGTGGCCACCGGCGCTCGTGGTGACGATGCGGCCGACCCATCCTGGCCGACCTGGCGCTGCCCCGTCACGCCCATGGCCATCACCTGACCCAGCTACTGCTCCACGTCACCTGAGGGTACGAAGCATGCGGTACCGGCCACAGGGAACAAGGTCCCGGCCGCAGGCGGCAGGACGACCCCGACCCTGGGGGGCGGGCGCCTCAGGCCAGGCGGGCGTCGAGGGTGATGGTGGTGCCGGTGAGCGCCTTGCTCACCGGGCAGTTGGCCTTGGCGCCCTCGGCGGCCTCGGCGAACTGCTCGGCAGAGATCCCGGGCACGGTCCCCTCGACCGTGAGGTGCACGCCGGTGATCCCCTCGCCGGGTTGGAAGGTCACCTGCGCGGTGGTGGTCAACCGCTCCGGTGGGTTGCCCGCTTTGGCCAGCGCGCTCGACAAGGCCATCGAGAAGCACGACGAGTGCGCGGCGGCGATCAGCTCCTCGGGGCTGGTGCGCCCGTTGGGATCCTCAGCCCGTGACGCCCAGGTCACGTCGAAGGTCCCGATCCCCGAGGACTCGAGGCTCACCTGCCCCGCTCCCTCCAGGAGCGAGCCCTGCCATTGCGTCGTTGCGGTGCGTGTCGTCGCCATGGGACGACAGCCTACGAACCAGCGCGTCGGACCAGGAAACCGCGCCCGCCCCGCCGCTCCGTCGCCGCCTACGAGCCGGTCTGCAGCACGATGCGGAACACGTCGTACACGCAGGACTCGGGGACCGTCATGTCCGGGAAGTCCACGACGTTGACCGGCCCGATGTCGCCCGGTACACAGCGGACCGCGCCCGGCGGCGAGCTGCCGGCGCAGGTCTCCTCGGCGCTGGCGTCGACGATCACCGCGCCGATGTCCGAGAAGGTGGCCTGCATGCCCTGGCTTGCGTCGAAACCGTTGTTGAACACGATCGACCAGTTGAGGTCGACCCCGTTGATCGGTGGCAGCAGGCCGTCGACCCAGCCGGCCGGGTCGCAGCCGATGGTCGAGGCGGTGGTGAGCACCGCGTTGCCGTCGAGGTCGAGCTCGACGTACCAGGTGACCGGCGCGGCGCCAGCCGGCACCGTGACGACCTGGGGCGCCACCCACGCCGCACCGCCCACCACCGCAGCTCGGCGCAGGAAGCTCCGCCGGTCGGTGCGTGGGAGCGACGCCGCGCTCATTGGAGACCTCCCGCGCCGGGCACGGGCAGGGCGGGATCCCCGAGCATCGTCCAGCCGAGCTGGATCTCGGCCAGCCCTCGCTGGGAGCTGGCCAGCCCCCGCTTGGCGGACAGCACCGCTTCACCGAAGGTCGAACCGCCCGCCGCCAGCCGATCGGTCATGAGCCGGGCGAAGATCACGTCACTGGTGGCCGAGGTGAGGGTGACCGCGCCGAGCACGGCCGCCGCACCACCGGACCCGGGGTGGGTCAGCAGACGGTGGGCGAGCGTGTCGGCACTCGGCAGCACGTAGTACGCATTCCAGCACCCGTAGAGCACCGCCGCGGTCGGCGCCGCGGCCGAGGTGGGAGGTCCAACGTCCCGGCTGGCGAAGAAGCCGGCCGGGCCGAGCTCTCGAACCCCCGAGTGACCGATGTAGGAGGTCAGCGCCGGGCCCTGCGCCAGCCCAGCGAGCAGCGCCTGCCGGGCGGAGCTGACACCGCCACGAGCGATGTCCGCTCGGGTGATCGTCCAGCCCGAGAGCCGCCCGGCCAGCTCGTCGTTCAACCCGGCGAGGTCGAACCCGTCGACCTGGTCGGAGACCAACAGGGCGGAGCGGCGGGCACCCGCCGAGGAGGCGTAGGCGACGGTCTTGGCCACCATGGCCTGCATCTCCTGCGGGGTGCGGGCGGGCAGGCGCCCGAGCGCGAGGTCGGGGATGCCGTCGCCGTCGACGTCCGCGTACGCCGCGTCCAGCGGGGCGAAGTTGACCCCGCCGAGTCCCACCGGGCCGTACGGCGAGGGCACCAGGCTGAACGAGCCGTCCCTGTCGAAGTCCCGGTAGTCGTAGTTGTCCGCGCCGGCCAACAGCACCCAGCGCACCCCGAGCGCCCGCTTGGCCTCCGCCACGTAGGTGTCGATGGCCTTCGCGTCGACCATCCCGTACCCATAGGCCTGGTAGATGTCCGCGACGTCCACCACCTTCACCCGCCGACCCTGCGACTGGTGGAACTGCACGAGCGGCTCCAACGACGAGGTCAACCCGGCGTGGGTGATGACCAGGTAGTCGGCGGGGCCCCGCAGCAGATCGGCCGGTCGCCGGGCGGCGCTGATCGCCGGGGTGCGGAGCGCGGCCGCGGGCACCACCGCCAGATCGAGCCCGCCCGGAGCGACCGCCTTGTAGGTCCCCGGTTCCGAGGGATCGGCGACGATGCGGGCCTTGGCCAGCAGTGCCGGCTGGCCCTGATCGTCGAAGCGCACCACGGTCGCAGCCGGGTCGGGCAGCCCGCTCACCTCGACCCGCCCGGGAACCGTGCGCAGGCGCAACGCCTGCGCACCGCCGGCGGTGCGGCGGGGGTAGCGCAGCTCGATCCGGTCGAGGGCCACCATGTCGAGGGGCACGCCGGTGTCACCCACCAGGGTGACGGTCACCTCGTTGGCTCCTTCGACCAGCAACCCGTCCGGTACAGCCATCTCGAGCGTCGGCGCTTCGGCGTCGTCGAAGTAGGTGTCGGTGAGGAGCCGGCCGTTGAGCGCGATCCGTACGTGGTGCTCGTCGGGCACCGGCATCCGGGACAGGCCCCACAGGCCCACCGCGAGCACCGCGTCCCCCTGACCGGCGGCTGGGGCAGAGACCTCGACGGTGCGGCTGACCGATCGCGGCCGGCCCCGAGCACTGAGCAACTGGTCGTACCAGGGGTCAGAGCCGGGAGCGGTGACCGAGTAGGAGCGCTGCTGCTCCACCTTCACCGTGGCCACGTAGCTCGGTAGCGCCGGGCCGTCGGGCACGTCGGTGCGGTCGGTGCCGATGCGGAGCGCCAGCTTGCGATCGAGCTGGAGCTGGTAGGTGGCCACGCCGGTGTAGAGCGTGTCGACCGGCGCCCCCCAGAAGGTGAGCACCGTGTCCGGGCCGACGGTGGTGCCCTTCCCATCGACCTTGACGGCGACCGGCCGACCGCCGACGGTGAGAGCCAGCTTCGACTTCGCCACACCGGTGAGATCCACCCCCGCGGCCGCCAGGTCGGCGGCGGTGATCCGGTAGAGGCCTTCAGCCGGCACCTCGATGTTGGCCACCACCCCGCTGGTGTTGGGCGTCACCTGCACCACCGGGGGTGCCGGGGTGGCGGTGGCGAGTGCCTGGCTGGTCGCAGCCCAGTCGATGGGAGCCGGCGGCTTGGGATCACCCCACTCGCCGCCCACCCGGAACGGGCCGTGCAGATGGGTGGTGCCGTCGAGGTCGATCGCCTCGAGCCAGAGGTCGGTGGCGTCGGTGGCGACCACCACCTTGTAGCTCTGCGAGCTGGTCGAGGTGGGCTGCTCGCTCGGTACGAGCTGCGAGGTGAGCCGCTCGTACTCGCCGGGGCCCCGTCCCGCGTAGACGTTGAAACCCAGCGTGTCGATCTCCTGGGAGGTGCGCCACCGCACCAGCACGCCGCTCGCCGTGCGCTTGGAGGAGAACCACGCCAACTCGACGGGCAGGGCCGTGAGCGCGGTGCTGAAGTCCTCGACCTCACCGTCGATCGACTGACCGACCGATTCGGCCACGCCGCCGGCGACGGAGCTGATCCGGAAGCGGCTGTAGATGAGGTCGCCGATGGCGTAGCCCGAGCCGTTGGTCCCGAAGTCCGGGACGTTCACGGTGACGGTGTAGGCCCCCGGCCCGGTCACGTAGCCCAGCGGCGAGAGCCCGGTGCTGGCGGAGACGAACCGGGAGGGGTGGAAGATCGACTCGTTGGTGTCGAATTCGCCGTCGTTGTCGAAGTCGAACCATCCGTTCACCCAACCGCCGGCGGGCACGCCGGTGACGGTGAGGTCGATGGTCATCGTCGTGCCACCGGCGATGCCGCTGCCCCCGTTGATGACCACACCGTCCTCGTCGTCGAGGTCGTGGGTGTCGTCACCCACTGCCGGAGTCGTCCTGCTCACCGCGGCATAGGCATCGGCCTCCCGGTCGATGAGTGCTCCCAGCCGAGGACCGGACAACGAGTATCTCGCCCGCGCGCCGTCGGAGGCATAGGTGGTGCCGTAGTCCTCGGACGCGTCACCGAAGTCGAAGCACACCACGCAGTCGGTGTGGTCGTCGGTGTCGCTCAGGGGGCCCGAGGTGGCGGTGGCGGTGTTGACGATGTCGAGGGTGCCGGGCGGCAAGGGGTTCTTGACGGTCGCGGTCACGATGATGGTCGCCGTCTCCCCCGGCAACAGGTCAGGCAGCGTGGTGAGGCTCGGTGGGGCCCCGCCGGGAACGGTCACCGGCACCCGGTCAGCCAGGGTGAAGGTGATGTTGTCGGCGTAGAACAGGTCGTTCTGCTCGATGCTCTGGGTGATGATGAACCTGATCTCGACGGCGGTGCCGAACACCGCTGCGGGATCGAGCTGGAAGGTGTGGGTCACGTAGCTCGAGCTGTTGCAGCCGCTGTCGAAGGTCTGGAGGGTCTGCCACAGCGCGCTGGCGTCCGGCCGGATCTCCAGCGCCACCGAGTCGCCCGTGGGGTCGATGCCACTACAGCGGATGCCCACGCTCAGCGAGGCGCGCTCGTAGCTGGTGAAGTTCCCGGCCACCCGGCTGATGGATCGGCCCGCGCCACCGGTCGTGCACCCGGTGGTGGTGCATCCCATGCGGATCGCCCGGGTGGTCACACTCGGGTCGGCGACGTTCTGGATGCCCCCCGTGCTGTAGATCGGTGGGGTGGTGAGGTCGCCGTCCTCCTGCCAGGAGCTCGCGGCCCACGACATGGAGCCTGTGGAGCAGCTGTAGGTGGTGCACTGCAGGTCGTCGGCGATCGTGCCCGCGCTGACGCTGTCGAAGCGGTGCACGGTGGTGGACACCCAGTCCAGCTCGGCGGGGAACGAGTCGGTGACCGTGACCGGCGCCAGCACGGCGGTCCCGTTGTTCGTGACCGAGATGGTGTAGGTGAGCGGGTCTCCCGGGCCGAGCGGTCCGGTGGCGTTCGAGGTCTTCACCAGGTCGAGTGAGGGTCGCTGCACCGGCAGGTCGGAGGTCGCGACCGCTTGCGCCTGGTCGGAGGTGACGGTCACCCGGTTGTGCACCCGACCGTCGAGGGTGTCGAGGGGCTCGTTGATGGTCACCAGGAACCGCACCCACACCGTGGACCCCGGCGCCAGCGTGCCGAGGTGCAGGCCCCCCTCGTCGAGGGGGTAGACCGTGGTGTACGGCGGCACCCCGTGATCGGGCACCGGGGTCGGTCCCCATCCCGTATCGAGGGTCGTCGATCCGGCAACGTAGGTGACCCCGGCGGACAGCGGGTCGTCGAGGACCGTGTTGGTGAGCGCGGTCGCGCCCGCGTCACTGACGGCGACCTCCCAGGCCACGGTGTCACCCGGGTCGACCCGGCCGTCGCCGTTGCGGTCGCCGACCAGCTCCCAGTCCTTGCCGGCGACCATGATCGCCGCCGGGAGGATGGCGGTGCCGAGATCGAGGCCCGGCTGGGCCACCGGCGCGTTCGCCGGGTCCTCACCGTAGGCCGCGGCGATGACCGTCCCGTCGCAGGTGAAGATCTTGGCCCCGGTCATGATCCCGTCGTCGTAAGGGGAGCCGTCGGCCGTGGTGTCGGTGATGCGGCGCGACTGGAGGGCCGCGATGGGAATGGCGGCGTCGTAGCGGGCGATGCCGTCGCATGGTCCGGTGTGCGGGGTGACGCTGAGGCCTGTCGTGGGGTCGCCGTCGAAGTCGACGTAGAGGGTGGTGGCGGACGTCGCGGTGACCCACACCGGGCTGGCGTTCAGGTCCGGTGTGAATCCCGGCTGCCAGGCCGGCGCCCACCCCACCGAGACCGCCGGGGTGAGGAAGTCGACCGGCAACGGCGCGTAGCCCCAGTCGAAGTCCTGGGTGCGGTTGCCACTGGTGGTGTCCGGGGCGTTGGCGCCCACCAGCGCGACGGCTGTGAACGGCAGCGGGGCCGTGAGCAGCCCGGCCGAGCCGACCGGGGTGTTCAGCACCACTGGGCGGGCCGTCAGGCCGGGCACCGAATAGGGAGTCGAGCCCGACGAGGTCTGGACGGTGATGGTGAGCAGCGCCGGGTAGGGGTTGAACAGGTACACCACCGTCGCCTGGTTGGCCACCGGTGACCCGGCGGACGCGAGGTAGGCGGTGCTGAACTGGTTGGTGGGGAACAGCTCGATGAAGCTGATCTCGTAGTTCGCGCCGATGTCCGCGACGTACAGGTCCGCCTGCACCGGCTGCGTGGTGTTGATGGTCGCTCCCTGGAGCAACCCGCCGTCCACCAGCACGGTCTCGCCCTGGTCGAGGGTGGTGATCACGTCAACCGGGTCGGTGAGGACGCCGTTGGCGTTGGTGTCGATCTCCACCAAGGTGTCGTCCTGGGCGGCCATCACCGATACGCCGGTGTACTCCGCGGGGGTCGAGTTCGGCACCGGTAGCGGTGTGTCAGGCCCGATGGGCACGACGAAGGAGGTGCCGAAGCGGGTGGTGTCGTAAGCCGAGACCGCGCCCGAGGCCAAGGCGTCGGCTTCACCCCAGCCGACGTTGGCCACCGCCAGGCCCCGGGTCGAGGCAAGCTTGTCCCGGCCGTCCCAGTAGACCTGGGCGGGGTCACGGGCCAGCGGGCTGCCGGACAGCGGGATGCCGGAGGGCACCGCGGAGACGGGGTCGGTTGTGCCCGGCCGGCGGGAGTTGTTGAGGGTGACCACGCCGCCCGCGGGGATGATGTCGCCGGTGCAGCTCGGCGTGCAGAAGGGGGTGACGTCGCCGTTGGTCAGGTCCCCGTCACCCCACACCAGGGTGGCGGCGGCCCCGGTGGTCTGGGTGCGGTCGTTGATGGTGGCCTCGTAGCCGTTCTCCCAGTGGTCGTAGTAGATGATGGTGCCGGCCGCGGCGGCGGTGAGAGAGATGGTGGTGAAGGCGGTAGTGCCGATGGCGGCGGGCAGGCCGGTCCCGTTGCGCAAGGCGGTGAGATAGTCGTTCTCCGCCATCGGGACGTAGAAGGTGAGCAACGGCCGCGGTCCGGGCGCGGCAACCGCTCGCCGGACGTCCAGGCCGACGACGGCCACCACCGCCACCAGCTGCGCCAGCACCAGCACCAGGACCGCTCCGCGGCGCGCCCGCCGACGTTCCCTCCCCGTCATCCGACCACTCCTGTTCGCCCTTCGGATGATCCAGCGGTCATGACCGGCTGGAGGAGGCACGGTGCCGCCCCGAACGCGGGCCGCTCACAACTGAAGATCATTCACTTAACCGCGTTTCGGACGATACCGCGGGTGGGACGACGCGGCAGGCGATACCGGCGGAAATGAGGCGTTCACCCCCCACGAATGAGGCGTTCGACTCTCTGGCAACTCTGCCGAACGTCCTACCCCGGCGAGCCGACAGCCCCGCGTTCCGTCCCCGACGACGGCCCAGCCGACTGCGTGGCGTCGGTGAGATGATCTTCGACGGTACGGCCGAGGCGGCGAGAGCGATCCTGGGGCGATGGCCTCGATCGCCCGGGCGGACAACGACGGCGCCCTGAGCGATGCCGACGTGGCCGCGATCACCTTGGCAGCGGCCATCCTGTTCCGCCTCGAGGAGCCGGTCGGCCTCCGGGCGCTGCCGGCCATCGAGACCGCCGAGCTGCGCCGCAACCGCGAGAGCATCACCGGTGAGCGGGTCGAGGACACCGGGAGCTACGGCGAGTGGCTGATGCCCTACCGCACCCACCCAGACCCCGACCTGGTGGCCCGCTACCGCGCCCTGGCCGAGTGCCCCCGGGCTCCTTCGGTCACGAGCTCACCCGGTTCTACGCGGTGAGCGGATTCAGCTTCCCCGGGGAGCCGGACCCACCCACCGAGCAGTTCACGACCCCGCACGACTTCGCCCACGTACTGTCCGGCTACGACACCTCGGTGCAAGGTGAGCTGCTGGTCAGCACGTTCACCGCCGGGATGCACCACCTCGAGGGTCTGGCCGGCCACATCCTGCCGGTCATGGTCATCTGGCAGCTGGGCATCCCCCTCACGGAGCTGGCGGGCAGCACCACCGGAGCGCTCGACGCCCGCAAGCAGTGGGTCGCCTGGACCCGAGGAGATGCGACCACCGCCGACACCTTCTCGTCGGGCTGGGACTTCTGGGCCCACGTCGACAAGCCGCTCGAGGAGCTACGAGCGGCGATGGGCGTCCCGCGCTGGACCCGGCCGACACGGCCGACGGCAAGTACCCACCTTGGTACCGCCCCAGCGCCTGAGCGCCTGAGTGCCTGAGTACCCTGCCCGACGGCAGCAGGGCTCGGCCGGGGCGGATCAGCCCTACTCGACGCGCAGGCCGGAGATGGCCCGGGCGATCACGAGCTGCTGGATCTGCTCGGTGCCCTCGAAGATGTCGTAGATCTTGGCGTCCCGGTGCCAGCGCTCGACGGGGTACTCCTTGACGTAGCCGTACCCACCGAGGATCTGGATGGCCCGCTCGGTGATCCACACCGCCACCCGGCCGGCCTTGAGCTTCGACATCGAACCTTCGGCATTGCGGTACTGGCCGTTGCGGGACAGCCACGCTGCTCTCCAGACCAGCAGGCGGGCGGCGTCGAGCTCGGTGGCCATGTCGGCGAGCATGAACCCGATGCCCTGGTGCATGACGATCGGCTTGCCGAACGCCTTGCGCTCCTTGGCGTAATCGAGCGCGTACTCGTACGCGGCCCGGGCGATGCCGATGGCCTGCGCGCCCACCGCGGGGCGGGTGGCTTCGAAGGTGGCCATGGCCGGCTGCTTCCCGCTGGACACTTGCGGGTTCTTCAATGCCTCGCGGGCCCGGGCCAGCTTCTCGTCCAGCTTCTCCTTGCCGCCGAGCAGGCAGCTACCGGGCACCCGCACGTCCTCCAGCACCACCTCGGCGGTATGGGAGGCGCGGATGCCGAGCTTCGAGTACTTCTGCCCCATCGACAGCCCCGGCGTGCCAGGGGGGACGACGAAGCTCGCCTGGCCCCGACTGCGCAGCTCGGGATCGACGGTGGCGACCACCACGTGCACGTCGGCGATGCCGCCGTTGGTGATCCAGGCCTTGGTGCCGTTGAGCACCCACTCGTCCTTGGCCTCGTCGTACACCGCCCGGGTACGCAGCGACGACACGTCGGAGCCCGCGTCGGGCTCGCTCACGCAGAACGCCCCGAGCTGGACCTTGTCGGCGGTGCCGTAGCACTGGGGCACCCACTCGAGGATCTGCTCCGGGGTGCCGTTGCCCAGGATGCCCGCCGCGGCGAGACCCGACCCCATGATGGCCAGGCCGATGCCGGCGTCACCCCAGAAGAGCTCCTCGGTGGCGACGGGCATCGACAGCCCCGTGGAGTCGTTCATCATGATCTGGGCCATGAAGTCCATGCCGTAGAGGCCGATCTTGGCCGCCTCTTGGACGATGGGCCATGGATACTCCTCCCGCTCGTCCCACTCCGCGGCGGCGGGACGGATGACCTCCTCGGCGAAATCGTGGACCCACTTCTGGAGCTGCAGTTGGTCTTCGTTCAGGGCGAGCGAGAAATCGGACATGACACCGGCTCCGATCTGATGTCCAGTGGGTACTCCCGGTAGAAGTTACCCCTCAGTAACATCACGCTAACCCGGCGGCCCGGCGCGTGCCAACCGGACCGAGGTGGGCCTCCGATCACGCCAGGCCGCTCGGCGGCCGACCAACCGATCAGAACGCCACCACCGCGGGCGCAGCAGCGACACCCGCGCTGCCGTCCGGCCCCTGCGCACCGGGGCCGGCACCCGACGTGCCGGGCCACTCCAGCACCTCGCCTCCCGGGGGATCCGGGGTGAGGAACTCGCCGTCCGCGTCGAGATCCACCTGCTTGCTGGCGTTCGTGAAGTACAAGGCCGCGATGCGGTCGACCGCCAGCCGGTCGAGCACCGGCGGGACGCCCTCGTACTCGCTGACCGCCACCAGCAACCGGCACACCGATCGTGGGAGGTACGGGCGCAGGTCGCCGTCGCCGAGGCGGTGGCTCACCTCACGCAGGTACGGGCCCGACTCGTCGAGCAAGATCACCCCGTACCGGCTGGCGGTCCGCCGCAGCACCTCGTCGAACTGGGCCGGGCCGATGGCCGGGATCAGGACCTTGTTCTCGATCCGGCGGAAGAACGCCTCGTCACCGAGGCTGGCCGGATCGAGGTTGGTCGAGAACACGACCTTGGCATCGAAGGGGATCTCGAACTTCAACCCGTAATCGAGTGTCAGGTAGTCGATCCCCCGGTCGAGCGGCACGATCCAGCGGTTCAGCAACGCCTCCGGCGACAGTGCCTGCCGGCCGAAGTCGTCGATGACCAGGATCCCGTTGTTGGCCTGCATCTGCAGTGGCGCCAGGTACACGCCGCTGCTCGGCTGGTAGGTGAGATCCAGCATCCCGGCCGTCAGCTCGCCCCCGGTGATGATCGACGGTCGCTCGCACAGCACCCACCTCGGGTCCAAGCCGGCGGGTTGCGGGTCCACCGCGTGGTGAACCACCGGGTCGAACACCGTGATGAGCTGCGAGTCGACCTCGACCGCGTGGGGGATGAGCACGCCGTCGCTGTGGATGCGGATCAGGCGCTCCGCGATGCTCGACTTGCCGGTCCCCGGCGGGCCGTAGAGGAACAACGCCCCGGCCGAGCAGGACGCGGGGCCGAGCTGGTGCAGCAGCGCCCGGCTCACAACCAGGTCGGCGAAGGCCCGCTCCATCGTGGCCCGGTCGACACGGGGCTCCGCGTGCTGGCGCGACACCGTCGCCCGGTAGTCCGCCAAGCTCACCGGCAGCGGACCCACGTAGCGGCTGATCTCGAGCCGCTCCCGGGCGGTCTGCCGACCCAGGTCGCTCAGCACCACCTGGTAGTCGCGCCCGTCGAGGCCCTGGACCTCCAGGTAGCGCAGGTCGCGCAGCTCCTCGATCAGCTCCGAGGCGACGACCGGGCTGCAGGCCAGGGTCTCGCTCAACCGCAGGGTCGACGTGCGGCCGTCGGTCAGCGCCCGACGCAACACGAGGTCGTGCACCAGTCCTCGGGGCACGCCGAGGCCGTCGATGCTGTGCGGGGGCGCAGGCAGATCGGATGGGACGTCGATGGGCACCGCGTGCTCCTCCTCGTGCCCGCATCCTCGCCGTCCCATGGACCACGTCGGCCGGCGACCTCGGCGACTTGAGTGAACGCTCGAGAACAACCGCGGCCGCGACCGGCCCGCCGACGGGCTCCGTCGCGGTGTCAGACCTCCCTCGAGGGGGACACCGCGGCCACGACGCTGGAGGTCGTCGAGCTCGGTACCAGCGTCACCGCCACACCGGCCAGCACCGCACCCAGCACGTACGGTGCGCCCACCCCGACGTGCTGGAACAGCACCCCCGCCGCCACCGGACCCACCACCCGGGCCACGCCCCCCGCCGATTGCTGCCAGCCCAGCCACTCGCCCCGCTTCTCCCCCGCCAGGGACGACACCGCGGAGGCGAGGGTGGGAGTGATCAGCCCCTGGCCGGCGACCAGCAGCGCCAGCGCGGGCACAAGGCCCGCCCAGCCTGCGTCGACCGCCAGCAAAGCCAGACCGGCGGTGTTGGCCACCAGTCCCCACCGGAGGGTCCCCGCCTCGCCGAGGCGGTGGGTCACCGGGCCGACCAGCCCCACCTGCACCCCCACCAGGCCCAGACCGATGACGGTGAACACCGCCGCGGTGGAGGAGATGTGCAGGTCGAACCGCCGTTCGGCCAGCAGCGAGAACGTGGCCTCGAAGCCGCTGAAGGCCACCATCCCCACGAACGCCACCACGATCAACCGCACGATGGCGGGCACGTCCAGCGCCTTCGGGGTGGCGAGGTGGGCCGGCTCGGCGAGGCCCGGCCCGTCCAGGGCCGGAGCAGCGGCGATGGCCTCCGCGTCACGCTCGGCGGGCTCGCCGCGGTGGCGGGACCGGGTCTCGGGCAGGCGCTTGATGGCCACCAGACCGTTCACGAACGAGATGGCCGCAGCGACGAAGAACGGGATGTGCGCGCCACCGAGGCCGGCCAGCGCGCCGATGGCCGGCCCGGCCACGAACCCCACCCCGAACGCCGCGCCCAGCAGGCCCATCAGCCGGGCCCGGTCGCGGGCCGGCGCCACGTCGGACACCGCGGCCTGCGCCACCGAAACGCTGGCCCCCGACGCACCGTCGATGATGCGCCCGAGGAACAGCACCCCGATCGACCACGCGGCGCCGGTGAGCAGGCTGCCGACCGCGGTGCCGAACAGCGACACCAGGATGACCGGCTTGCGTCCCACCCGATCCGAGACCTTCCCCCACACCGGGGCGAACACCAGCTGGGCCAGCGAGAACGAGGCGAACAGCAGCCCGATCACGGTGCCGGACACGCCGAAGCGCTCCGCGTACTGCGGGAGGATCGGCACCACGATGCCGAAGCCGACGAGGTCGATGGCGACGGTGGTCCAGATGATCCCGTAACCGGCGGGTAGCGCTCCCCGAGGCCTCGTCGACGACCGCTCCACGACCGTCAGGCTACGGCCGACCCTTCAGGCCGGGCGAACCTGGGTGCCCGCGGGCGTGTCCTCAACCACGAAGCCCCGGGCCTGGATCTGGTCTCGCAGCGCGTCGGCGCTGGCCCAGTCCTTCCGGGCCCGGGCGTCGTCTCGCTGGCGGGCCAGCTCCAGCACCTCGGGCGGCACCTCGCCGGAGGTCTCGTGCAGCTCGAGGCCCACCGCCCGGCAGACCTCGCGCACCGCGGCGGCCGCGGCAGCCGCGGCGTGGACGTCGCCGGCGTCGAGGGCCTGGTTGCCCCGCCGCACCAGCGAGAACAACACGTCCATGGCGGCCGGCGTGTCGAGGTCGTCGTCCATGTGCCGGCGGAAGGCGTCGAGCGCCTCGGCATCCGGCGTGGCGGGTGGCAGGTCCGCGGTGCGGCGGGCGAAGGCGTCGAGGCGCTCGAGCGCGCTGGTGGCCGCGTCGATGGTGGCCTTGTTGACCTCCACCGGTGAGCGGTAGTGGGACTGCAGCACCAGCAGCCGGTAGGAGCGGGGATCGGTGGATTCGACGAGGTCGAGCAGGTTGGTGAAGTTCCCGAGCGACTTGGACATCTTCTCGCCGCCCACCTCCACGAACCCGTTGTGCATCCAGTGGTGGGCGAAGGTGTGCCCGGCTGCCACCGCCTGTGCCCGTTCGTTCTCGTGGTGGGGGAAGGCCAGGTCCTGGCCACCACCGTGCAGGTCGAAGCCGTCGCCCAGCAGGTCGAGCGACATCACCACGCACTCCGTGTGCCAGCCCGGCCGGCCCGGCCCCCACGGCGACGGCCAGGCCGGCTCGCCCGGCTTGGCCTTCTTCCACAGCGCGAAGTCGATGGGCGAGCGCTTCTCCTCGTTCGCCTCCACCCGCGCCCCGACCCGCAGCGAGTCGATCGACTGGCGGGCCAGCAGGCCGTAGTCCGACACCCCGCTGGGGTCGAAGTACACCCCGTCGGAGGTCTCGTAGGCGACGCCCCGGTCCATGAGCTCGGCGATCAGCTCGACCATGCGATCGACGTAGCCGGTGGCGTGGGGATCCTCCGTCGGGCGCTTGACCCCGATGGCGTCCATGGCCTGGTACCAGACCTGCTCGTACTGCTCCGCCACCTCCTGCGCCGAGCGGCCCTCGTCGTTCGCGCGCTGGATGATCTTGTCGTCGATGTCGGTGATGTTCGACACGTACCGCACCTCCAGCCCCGACCACTCCAGGTAACGGCGGAGCACGTCGAACACCAGCGAGAACCGGCCGTGGCCCAGGTGCGGCGGCCCGTAGACGGTCGGTCCGCACACGTACATCGACACCACCCCGTCGTCGCGCAGCTCGAGAGGGACGACGCGGCCCTCAGCAGTGTCGAACAGGCGCAGCACGGCCCGCATGCTAGAACGAGGCCGCGGACGCGCCGGCTACCTTGGCGACGTGAGCAGCAACCCCCCGATCGCCCGCACCGAGTGGTCGGTGCCGGAGAAGCCGAGCCTGGAAGGCCTCGAGCCCAAGTGGGACGCGGTCTGGGAGCGCGAGGGCACCTACCGCTTCGACCGCTCCAAGACCCGGGACGAGATCTACTCGATCGACACCCCACCTCCCACGGTGTCGGGCTCCCTGCACGTCGGTCACGTGTTCTCCTACACCCACACCGACACGGTGGCCCGCTACCAGCGCATGCGCGGCCGCGAGGTCTTCTACCCGATGGGCTGGGACGACAACGGCCTGCCCACCGAGCGGCGAGTGCAGAACTACTACGGGGTGCTCTGCGACCCGTCGCTGCCCTACGACCCCGACTTCGAGGCCCCGAGCGAGCCGTTCGACCCGCCGCGCCACCTCAGCCGGCGCAACTTCGTCGAGCTGTGCCACGGCCTCACCGCCGAGGACGAGAAGGCCTTCGAGGCGCTGTGGCGGGCGCTCGGGTTGTCGGTCGACTGGACCATGACCTACGCCACCATCGACGATCACTGCCAGCGGGTGGCCCAGCGAGCCTTCCTCCGCAACCTGGCCAGGGGTGAGGCGTACCAGGCGGAAGCCCCGGTGCTGTGGGACGTCGATTACCGCACCGCGGTGGCCCAGGCCGAGCTCGAAGACCGCGAGCGCCCCGGCGCCTACCACCGCATCGCGTTCTGGCGCACCGACCCCAGTGGGGCGCGCACCGAACCCGTGTACATCGAGACCACCCGGCCCGAGCTGATCCCCGCCTGTGTGGCGCTGGTGGCCCACCCCGACGACGAGCGGTACCAGCCGCTGTTCGGCTCCACCGTGCGCACGCCACTGTTCGACGTCGAGGTCGAGGTGAAGGCTCACGAGCTGGCTGACCCGGAGAAGGGCTCGGGCATCGCCATGATCTGCACCTTTGGTGACGTCACCGACGTCACCTGGTGGCGTGAGCTGCAGCTGCCCACCCGCTCGGTGATGGGCCTCGACGGGCGCCTGGTGGGCGAACCACCCGTCGTGATCAGCACCGAGGCCGGGCGAGCGGCGTACGCGGAACTGGCAGGCAAGACGGTGAACCAGGCCCGGCGGCGCATCGTGGAGCTGCTGCGCGACTCGGGTGATCTCGACGGCGAGCCCCGCGAGATCACCCATCCGGTGAAGTTCTACGAGCGGGGTGAGCGGCCGCTGGAGATCGTCACCAGCCGCCAGTGGTACATCCGCAACGGCGGGCGCGATCTCGACCTGCGCGAGGCGCTGCTGCACCGCGGCAAGGAGTTGCACTGGCACCCGCCCTACATGCAGGTCCGCTACGAGAACTGGGTGGAGGGACTCACCGGCGACTGGCTCATCTCCCGCCAGCGCTTCTTCGGGGTGCCGTTCCCGGTGTGGTACCCCCTCGACGACCGGGGCGAGCCCGACTACGCGCACCCGATCCTCCCCTCGGAGGACCGGCTGCCGGTCGACCCCACCTCCGACACCCCCGAGGGCTTCGAGGAGTCCCAGCGCGACCAGCCCGGTGGCTTCACCGCTGATCCCGACGTCATGGACACCTGGGCCACCTCGTCGCTCACCCCGCAGATCGCCACCATGTGGGAGGAGGACGACGACCTGTTCCGGCGCACCTTCCCCATGGACCTGCGACCGCAGGCCCACGAGATCATCCGCACCTGGCTGTTCTCGACGGTGGTGCGCTCGCACCTCGAGCACGACACGCTCCCCTGGCGGAATGCCGCCATCTCGGGCTGGGTGCTCGACCCTGACCGCAAGAAGATGTCCAAGTCCAAGGGCAACGTGGTCACCCCGATGCAGTACATCGAGCAGTTCGGTGCCGACGCGCTGCGCTACTGGGCGGCCAGTGGCCGGCCCGGCACGGACACCGCCTTCGACGAGGGCCAGATGAAGGTCGGTCGCCGGCTGGCCATCAAGCTGCTCAACGCGTCTCGCTTCGCGCTCGGGCTCGGTTCGCGCCGAGCGGACCTGTCGGTGATCACCGAAGCCGTCGACCGCTCGATGCTGGCCCGGCTCGCCGAGCTGGTCGACGAGACCACCGCGGCCTTCGACGGCTACGACTACGCCCGGGCCCTCGAGCGCACCGAGGCGTTCTTCTGGACCTTCTGCGACGAGTACCTCGAACTGGTCAAGGGCCGGGCCTACGGCACCCAGGGTGACGGCGCCGCGGCCTCCGCGCAGGCCACCCTGCAGCTCGCCCTCTCGACGCTGCTTCGGCTGTTCGCGCCGTTCCTGCCCTACGTCACCGAGGAGGTCTGGTCGTGGTGGCAGGAGGGCTCCATCCACCGCTCGCCCTGGCCGGAGGTGAGCGGCTTGCGCGACGCGGCCGCCGACGGTGACCCGCAGGTCTTCGAGGTCGCAGCCGCGGTGCTCGGTGAGATCCGCAAGGCCAAGACCGAGGCGAAGCGCTCCCTGAAGGCGTCGGTGGAACGGGTCACGGTGCGCGACACGCACGCCCGGCTCGAGGCGCTGCGCCCAGCGCTGGCCGACGTGCGCGACGCCGGCAACGTCACCGGGGAGCTGGCGACGGTCGAGGCGAGCGAGCCGGCCGTCGACGTGGAGCTCGGGGAGGCCTAGGCCTCGTCCCGTTCGGTCGCCTCGGCGCGAGCGCGCTCGCCGTCGGCCGGGCCCTCCTCCGAGCCAGAGGTGTCATCGACGGTCTGCCCCTCGCGGTCGCGGTGCATCCGCAGGTCGAGCTGCGCCACCGGAATCACGATCCCCCGCTGGTCGAAGGCTTCCTTCAGCCGCTTGCGCAGCTCCCGCATGACCCGCCACTGGGAGGCCGGGCGGGTCTTCATCACCAACCGGATGACGATCGCGTTGGGGGTGAACGCCTCGACGCCCCACACCTCGGGGGTCTCGAGGATCTCCAGCGCCCAGGCCGGATCGGCGGCCATCGCCTCCGCCGTCTCGGCGATCACCCGCTCGGCCAGGTCGATGTCGGTGTCGTAGGCGACCTCCACGTCGAGCAGGGCACGCGCCCACTCCTGGGACTGGTTCGCGACCCGCTGGATCTGCCCGTTGGGCACGTGCCAGACCACGCCGTGCACGTCACGCAACCGTGTGGATCGCAGGGTGACCTTCTCGACCGTGCCACTGGCCTCGCCGAGGTCGACGATGTCGCCGACCCCGAACTGGTCCTCGATGATGAGGAAGAACCCCGAGAGGAAGTCACGCACGATGTTCTGTGCGCCGAACCCGAGAGCCACGCCGATGATCCCCGCGCCGGCGATGAACGGACCGAAGTTGAGCTCGAGGATGTCGAGGATCCACACGACGGCGATGAACCACACGATCAGCGACGCCAGGCTGCGAGCCACCGCGGTCAGCGTCTGCACCCGGGCCGCGGAACGCAGGCTCCACTCCTCGGTGGTCCGGAGCAGCAGGTTCGGGGTGCGCTCCCGCAGCTTCGCGAGGCGCGACGACGAGGTGGGCTCGAGCATCCGGAGCATCACCCGCTTGATCACCGAGCGCAGCAGCCGGCTGGCGACGAGCGCGGCGAGGATCACCGCGAGGATGGCCAGCGGCTTGGCCACGAACCACTCGGCGGCACCGGCGAGGGTCTCGTTCCCGGTGCGGTCGAAAACCACCCGGCACGCCCACGACGGGTGGTTGCCGCACGCCTCGTCGAGGTTCGTGACGCCCTTGACCAGTCCGGCTGCAGGGTTCGGCACCGAGGTCGTGGTGGCTTGACCCATCATCGAGCCGACCTTACCGTCGCACCCCGAGGCGGGATGGTCGATGCGCCGGTCGATGCGTCAGCGGCCCCCTCGAGAGGAACGGAAGGCGCCCGCCGCTTCCTGCACCTGGTGCCGCAGGATGATGGGATCCTGCCGTTCCAGCTCGTCGATGAGCGAGTCGGCGACCGGCACGTCGCGGAACCTGGTCTCGTCGTGGGGGTCCACGAGGTAACGGCCCTGGTCGTTGATCACCGCGTCGTACGGCGCCTCGGGATCGGTGCTGCGCACCAGGAACCAGATGCCGAGATCGCCCACCTCGGAGCCTGGGATGCCGTTCACCGAGACGGCGGTACCGTCCGTGAGCCAGCCCGGCTCCTCGACGATCAACTCATCGCCGGTCTCATCCCCGGCCAGCACCTCCTCGACCTGGAGCCGCACCAGGCGGGTGACGATGCCGCCGCCCGAGCTGCCGGCCACCAACCGGCCACGCCCGGTGCCGAGCACCCGCCCGATCACCACCCGGTCGGAGGCCCCGACCAGCTCGGCCAGCGTGGACGCGTGCACGCTCGACTCGGCGGGGACCACCACCGTGTCGGGTGCCCCTCGCACCGGATCGCTCGAGGCCGGGGGCGCAGCGCGGTCCCGCCCCGCGAGGGTGCCGGCCGCGACCGCCACCGCGGCCACCAGCGGGATGGCGAGCAGCAGGAGCAGCCGGCGGTTCACAGCGAGGCCAGGAAGGCGAGCAACGCGTCACGATTGGTCGGGTCCATCGTGCGGAAGCGCTCCCTCGCCTGCTCGGCCTCCCCACCGTGCCAGAGGATCGCCTCCGCCACGGTGCGCGCCCGCCCGTCGTGCAGGAAGCCGGTGCCCGGGGTGACCCGCTGTGCCAGGCCGAGCCCCCACAGCGGAGGCGTGCGCCACTCCGAACCGGTGGCCAGGTACTCGGGCCGGCCGTCGGCCAACCCGTCGCCGAGGTCGTGCAGGAGCAGGTCCGTGTACGGCCGGATCGTCTGGGCCCGCAACGCGCTCACCGGATCATCACCGGTGGTCCACACCGGCCGGTGGCACGAGCCGCACCCCGCGCTAGTGAACAGCTCGGCCCCCCGGGCGTCGGCCCGGGCCTCCCCGGGTCGGCGCAGCGGCACCGCCAGGGTGCGGGTGTAGAAGGTGAGCCGCTCCACCACCGGGCTCGCCGCCTCCGGCGTGCCGCCCAGCGGTGCTCGGGCGCAGTCGACCTGCACCACCGGGCAGTTCGGCACCGGGAACATCGGTGTGGTCACCCCGAGATCCTCGTGCAACGCAGCGGCGGTCTGCTGGGCCACGCTCGGCTGGCTCGCCTTCCACCCGAACCGGCCGAGCACGGCCGTCCCCGAGGTCTGGTCCCACACCAGGTTCGCCCGACCCGAGATCCCGTCGCCGTCCCGATCGTCGGGGTCGGCGGCAGCGATGACCTCCTCGGCGGAAATGGCTTCCAGCAGGCCCAGTCCGATCACCGCAGGCGCCAGCCGCGGCGAGAGCATCGTGCCCTGAGCGAGCGGGCCGAACTGCAGGTCGCCGACCGTGTAGAGGGGCCGCTGGAGCGTGTAGGGGGTGCCGTCGCCGTAACGGCCCTCGACCGGCTCGTAGGTCACCCGGAACCGGCCCTCGTGGGGCGCCCAGCCGGTGGAGGCGTCCTGGAGCTGCGCGCCGTAGACCGGCTCCGGGCGTGGCCCGCCATGGGGATCGGTGCCGGGCACGGACAACCGCAGCACCAGGCCGGGGCTCGGGTCCATGGCCTCGGTCGGGGCCCGGCCTCTCCCGTGCCCGGCGTGGCAGGCAGCGCAGGAGTCCGCGTTGAACGTCGGCCCCAGACCGTCCCGGTCATCGTGCAGGCCCGGGGCGATCTGCCAGGGCTGGTTGAACGAGTCACGGCCAAGGGCGAAGGTGAGCGAGTCGCGGCGGCCGAGGTTGCGAGCCGAGAACCCGAACGCCCGGTCGCTCCGATCGGCAACCGAGGTCATGCCCCCGAGGCGGACGTCAGCCGCGGCTGCTGGTCGCGCCGGGGGCGTCGGCCCGGTCGCGGGCGAGGCCACCGACCCACCCGCGGCGCACGCGGCCGCGAGCAGGGCGGAGGCCCCGATCACGAAGGCGAGGAGTGCCGGGTTGCGGTTCAGCTCGCGAGGTTCTCCGCCACGAAGTCCCAGTTGAGGAGATGGTCCATGAAGGTGTCGATGTAGGTCGGGCGGGCGTTGCGGTAATCGATGTAGTAGGCGTGCTCCCACACGTCGATGGTCAACAGCGCCTTCGCGTCGTGCTTCATCGGCAGGTCCGCGTTCGGGGTCTTCATGACCTTGAGGCCGCTGCCGTCGTCGACCAGCCACGCCCACCCGGAGCCGAACTGGGTGGTGGCGGCGTCGACGAACTGCTTGCGGAACTCGTCGTAGGAGCCGAACGCCGAGTTGATCCGCTCGGCCAGATCACCCGAGGGCTGCCCACCGCCGCCGGGGGCCATGCACTTCCAGTAGAAGCTGTGGTTCCAGTGCTGGGCCGCGTTGTTGAACAGCGGGGTGCCGATGTCGGCCTTGCGGATCACGTCCTCGAGCGGCGCGTCGGCGTCGTCGGTGCCCTGCAGCAGCTCGTTGAGCTTGTTCACGTAGGCCTGGTGGTGCTTGCCGTAGTGGTACTCGAGCGTCTCGGCGGAGATGTGCGGCGCCAGCGCATCCTGGGCGTAGGGCAGCGGGGGAAGTTCGAAGGCCATCGGTACGACACCTCTCAGGTTGCTTCGGTCGACGTCCGGGTCAACCTACCCGGTCAGTTGAGCCCTTCGCGCACGATGGCCGCGGTCACCCGCAGCAACAGCACGACCGATCCGAACAGGCCCAGGTAGCCGAAGAAGTTCAGCAGCGTGACCTGGTCGGCGAAGGCCGGACCGTTGCTCGTCGAGAGCAGGACCGCCGACACGATCCCGAGCACGCCGCCGGCGAACGCGAGCACCACCCGGTTCACCATCTTGGCGACGAAGCGCACGTCGTCGTCGCGGGAGAACAGCGAAGTGCGGGTGAGCAGCTCCCCTTTCTCCGCCAACCGCAACACTCGATCGGCACGCTTGGGCAGCACCCGCAGGGTCGGTAGCTGCGCGAGCAGCTCCTGGCGGGCGAGCGCGTCGAGGTCGGGGATGGCACCGCCCTGCGAGGCGGTGACCCACTCGCTGGCCACCTCGCGGGCTTCCTGGGAGAAGTTGAACCCCGGATCAAGGGTGATGAGCGTCCCGTCGAGCACCACGAGTGCCCGCCCGAAGGTCGTGAACTCCACCGGCACGTCGATCCCGAAGCTCCCGAGCAGCTGCATCAGGTCGGCCACCGCGGTCGCGCTCACCGCTTGGCCTGGCTGCACGTGGCGGGCCAGGAAGCGGGCGAGGGCGCGTTCGAGAGCCTCCTCACCGGCGCTCGAACCCACGTCGCACGCGTCGTCGACCGCTTGGCGGAGCATGGCCGGGTCACGCAGCGCCGTGGCGATCAGCATCTGGCGGAGCGACGCCTGCTGCAGCGGGTCGAGGCGCCCGCAGGCCCCGAAGTCGATCAGGCCCAGCGAGCCGTCGTCGAGCACCAGCACGTTGCCCGGATGGAGGTCCGCGTGGAAGCACCCATCGGTCATCATCTGCTTGAGCGCGGCCCGCAGCAGCGTGCGGGCCAGCGCCCGCCGGTCCAGATCCCTGCCGGCGAGCGCCGCGTGGTCGCTCACCGATGGTCCCTCGAACCGTTCCTGGACCAGGAGCCGGGAGGTGCTCAGCTCCTCGTACACGACGGGAACCCTGACCCCGGGCTGGCCCGCCATGTTCCGACCGATCGCGATCGCGTTCTGGGCCTCGCCCCGGAAGTCCAGCTCGGCCGCCGCCCCGTCTGCGAACTCCCGCGCCAGGTCGCCGACCCGGTACTCGGCCCCCTGAGGGGTGTCGCGGTCGATCATCCCGGCGACGCGCAACAGCACCTGCGTGTCCCGGTGCACGACGTCGGCGACGCCGGGTCGCTGGGCCTTGACCACCACCGGCTCCCCCGTACGCAAGGTGGCCTTGTAGACCTGCGCGATGGACGCCGCGCCGATGGGCTCCCAGTCGAACTCGGCGAAGACGTCTTCCACCGATGCACCGAGCTCACGCTCGATGAGCCGGCGCATCGACTCCGGGTCATCGGGCGCCACGTCGCTCTGGAGCTTCGCCAGCTCCTCGATGAAATCCGGGGGAAGCAGGTCGGTGCGGGTGGAGGCGATCTGGCCGAGCTTCACGAACATCCCGCCGCACTGCTCGAGGGTCCGCCGGGCCCGCACCGGAGCCGGGTCACGAGCGAGAGCGTCGTCGTGGCGGCGGAGACGGCCGGTGAGCTGCGGGCCGAAGCCGTTGTGGTGCGCGATCTGGACGATCTGGCGGGTGCGGCGCACCACGTCGATCCGATCCGACAGGTAGCGGCCCGGCCGGGGAAGGACGAACAGGCCCGCGGCATCGCCCTGGGCCAGCGTGCCCGGCTTGGCCAGCAGGTCGAGGCCCACCGCGGCGGCCATGGTGAAGACGAACGACAACACCAGCGTGTTGCGGACCAGGCGCGGGTCGTCCAGCTCGCCGGCGATCCCCAGCGACACGACGAAGCCCGCACTCCAGCCGACCACGCCCGACATGAGCACCGCGACCCAGGACCGGCGTACCCCGAGCATGCGGCTGGCCAGGAAGGCCGTGGCCACGGCGGCGGGGAACCACAGGGCCACGAGGGCCAAGGTGCCGATGGTGCCGGCCACGCCGTGTTCTCAGCCCAGCTCGCCGATGCCCACCGGACATGACACGCCCGTGCCTCCCAAACCGCAGTAACCGTTCGGGTTCTTGGCCAGGTACTGCTGGTGGTAGTCCTCGGCGTAGTAGAAGGGCGGGGCTTCGCAGATCTCGGTGGTGATCGGGCCGAAGCCGGCCCGGGCCAGTTGCTGCTGGTAGGCCTGCTTCGACCCCTCCGCCAGCTCGCGCTGGTGCTCGTCGAACCAGTAGATGGCCGAGCGGTACTGGGTGCCGATGTCGTTGCCCTGGCGCATCCCCTGGGTGGGATCGTGGCTCTCCCAGAAGATCCGCAGCAGCGACTCGAACCCGATCACGGCCGGGTCGAACACCACCAGGACCACCTCGGCGTGACCGGTGAGCCCCGAGCACACCTCCTCGTAGGTCGGGTTGGGGGTGATGCCGCCCGCGTAGCCGACCGCGGTGGTGTACACGCCCTCCGCCTGCCAGAACCGCCGCTCGGCACCCCAGAAGCAGCCCATGCCGAACAGCGCCTGCAGGTGCCCCTCGGGGAACGGGGGGAGCAACGGGTGCCCGTTGACCGCGTGCCGGTCGATCACCGGCATGGCCGTCTCACGGCCGGGCAGAGCCGTGTCGGGAGTCGGCAACTCCAGCTTGTGCCTGCCGAACAGCATCGGGACTCCTTCGGGGAACTCGTCACCCGGGTGCAACGTCAGCGGGGGTGGGTGGCGTTCCCGCTGTGGTCCACCATGCTGCCACCGAAGCGCAGGCCGCAGTCGCGGCACTGGAACCAGCCCGCGTCGGCGGTGAGGTCGATGCGGGTCACGGTCGTCGTCCCGCCGCACTGGGGGCAGCGCTCGGGAACCGGTGGTTCGGCCCGCCCCAGCCGCTCGGGACGGGCCGGATCGAGCGGGCGCGACGGCGCCTCGTCGGACCGCTCCGCGAGCAGGCGCTCCACCTCGGCCGCGGCGCGTGCCGCGGCCAGCCGGGCGGGGAACGCGGGGAACGCCTGCTCGACGACCCGGGTCATGGCCGCAATGGTCTCGGGCGGCAGGTGGTCCAGCCACGAGCGACCGACGGTCGAAGACGCCTCGTCCGATGAAGCCGGGAGCGCGGGCCACCGCGCCTGGCGCAGGCGTCTCAAGAGCGACACGCGAATCCTCCCATGACCGGGACGGGATCCTGAAGCCCCGTTCGCTGCGGCCTCACTACCCCATCTGACCCGAGCCTACGACCCACCGAGGGACATCGCTCACCCTGGCGGTGATCAGCCGGTCAGCGGAGCGGGAACATCACCGGCACGAGCAGGACCGAGAGGATGAGCACGGCGATGGACAGGGGAAGGCCCACCCTCGTGAAGTCCGTGAACCGGTAGCCGCCCATGCCGAAGACCATGGTGTTGGTCTGGTAGCCGATCGGGCTCATGAACGAGCACGACGCCATGAGCAGGATCACGATGGCCAGGGGCCGGAGCGCCAGACCGGTCTCGGATGCCACCGCCATCGCCACCGGGAACATCAACGCCGCGGCCGCGTTGTTCGACAGCAGCTCGGTGGCCAGCAACGTCCCGACCGCCACCCCGAGGAGGATGCCCACGTCCCCCCATGCCGAGGTGGCCGAGACGAGGCCCTCGGCGACGGTCTTCGCCAGACCGCTCTGCGCCGCGGCAGCGCCCAGCCCGAAGCTGAACGCGATCATGGCGACGATGTCCAGGTTGATCGAACGCCGGGCCTCCGCGGGGGTGATCACCCGGGTGACGAGCAGCGCCAGCACCACGCCCATCGCCGCTTTCGTGAGGTCCACCAGGCCGGAGCCGGCCAGCACCACCAGGGCCAGGGTGGCGAGCTCCACCACGCGGGCGCTGCGGCGCCGCAAGGGCGCCGCACCGTCGTAGGGCGCCACCACCGAGAAGGCCGAGGACTCGCGGGCCATGTGGCGGAACCCCTCGGGAGCCACGAGCAGCAGCACGTCCCCCGCTCGAAGCGGGAGATCGCCGAGCTTGCCCCCCAACCGTTGCCCGGCGCGGTGCACCGCGATGACCGCCGCCCCGAAGGTGGAGCGGAACTCGGCCGCCTTCAACGTCGAGCCGTTGAGTGAGCTGCCCTCGGCGACGACGACCTCGTAGAACTGGTGGCCGATGCTGCCATCGACGCTGAAGTGGTGCTCCTCGGCCATCACCAGCCCGGCGACGCCCTGCAGGTCGATCACCCGGTCGACGGCCCCGGCGAACACCAGCCGGTCGCCCGGGCCGAGCAGCTCGTCTGGGGGGACCGGTGCGACCGATCGCTCGCCGCGCAGGATCTCGACCAGGTAGACGCCCTGGAGGTTCCGCAGGTTGGCACTGGCGACCGATCGGCCCACGAGGGGGCTGCCGGGAGCGACCAGCATCTCGACGGTGAACTCCCGCACGCTGGCCAGGTCCTCATCGGGTGCGCGGCGGGCGGGGAGCAGCAGCGGGGTGACCAGCACCACCAAGGCCACACCCACCACCGCCACCGGCAGGCCGACCCGGGTGATCTCGAAGACCCCCAGGGCCTCCTGCCCGGCGTCGTGGAGCAGGCCACTAACCACCAGGTTGGTCGAGGTGCCCAGCACGGTGATGACCCCACCGAGGATCGCCGCGTAGCTGAGGGGGATGAGGAAGCGCGACGGGGAGCGGCCGGCTCGGCGAGCCCAGGTGGTGATGCGCGGGGCGAGCATCGCCACCAGCGGGGTGTTGGCGACGAACCCGGAGGCCAGCATGACGGGGAACAGGAACCGGGCCAGGTTTCGCCGCTCGCTCCCACCGCCGCTGCCGAGCGCCCGGCGGGTCAGCCCCGAGAGCGCGCCGGTGATGTCGGCCGCGCCCGCGAGGACGTAGAGCGCGGCCACGGTGAGCGGAGCGATGTTCGAGAAGCCCGAGAAGGCCTGGGACGCGTCGACCACGCCGAGCAGGTACAGGGTCACGACCGCCGCCCCCATCGCCACAGCGGGGGGCACGCGCTCGGTGACGAACACCACCACCAACCCGGCGATCACCGCCAACGTGATCCACGCGTCCGCGCCCATTCCCACCCTTCTCGACCGGAAGTGTGGAGAATAATCCGGACCGGGCGCGGCGACCAGGAGGTCGGCTGGATCAGCCTCGTTGGGTGCCGACGATGCCGACGAAGCTCACCATCTCCCCCGGATAGCCGCCGAGGTTGTGGGTGAGCGCCAGGTGCCGCTCGGTGACGGTTTCGATCTGGCGCTCCGCGGGAGCCTCACCGCGGAGCTGGAGCCAGGCCTCGAACATCATCCGCAGACCCGAGGCACCGACCGGGTGACCGAAGCTCTTCAACCCGCCGTCGGGGTTCACCGGCAGCTCGCCGTGCAGGTCGAAGGTGCCGGCGAGCACCTCCTTCCACGCGGTGCCCCGCTCGGCGAACCCGAGATCCTCCATCAGCACCAGCTCGGTGGGTGTGAAGCAGTCGTGCACCTCCGCCATCGCCAGCTGGTGGCGGGGATCGGTCACCCCGGCCTGCTCGTATGCGTCCCGGGCGCAAGCCACGACCTCGGGGAAGGTGGTGTAGTCGTAATCGGGGTCGAGCAGCCCGCTGCCGTTGCCGGCCACGAACGACAGGGCCTTCACGTACAGCGGTCGATCGGTGTAGCGGTGTGCGTCCTCGGCCCGCACCACGATCGCCGCCGCGGCGCCGTCCGCGACCCCGGCGCAATCGAACACGCCCAGCACCCCGGCGACCGGCGGCGCTGCACAGACCTGCTCCGAGCTGACCTCGCGGCGGAACTGGGCCCGCGGGTTGCGCGCCCCGTTGTAGTGGTTCTTCGACGCGATGCGGGCCAGCGCCTCGCGCAGGGAGGCCTCATCGACCCCGAAGCGCTTCGCATACGCCGGGGCGACCATCGAGAACATCGCGGCTGCGGTGAGCGTGCGGGCGGTACCGTCGTTGGGGATCGGGAAGGCGTTGAGCCCCTGGTAGCCGGAGTCCTTCACCTTCTCCACCCCGATGGCCATGGCCACGTCGTACGCGCCGCTGGCCACCGCGTACGAGGCCTGGCGCAGTGCTTCGGAGCCCGTGGCGCAGAAGTTCTCCACCCGGGTCACGGGCTTACCGTGGAGCTGCAACGGCTTGGCGAGGGTGATGCCGCTCATGCCGGACTGCGCGGTGCCGAGCCAGTAGGCGTCGACGGTGTCCTTGCCGACGCCCGCGGAGCTGAACGCTTCCTGGGCCGCGTCGATCAGCAGGTCGTCCGTGCTCTTGCCGAACGCCTCGGCGAAGGGCGTACAGCCCATGCCGACGATCGCCACCTGATCCTTGATGCCGTGTGATGCCATGGCCCTGCTCCTCAGCTCCGAACCGGGCGTGCCTTCCAGAAGTAGTTGTGGATGCCATCGGCCGAGTTGAGCCGGCGGAACGTCATCTCCACCCGGTCGCCGATGGCGACGTCGGCCTCGTCGACGTCGGTGAGCTCGATGGGGAGTCGTCCACCGCCGTCGAAGTCGACAACGGCGAAGATCACCGGTGGGCTCGGCGAGTAGGCGAGGCGGTCGACGGTGAAGGTGACGATGGTGCCTTCGGTGTCGGCCATGGGGATGGGGTCCATGTCATCGATCGCGTCACCGACCATCGACACCCGGGCCGGCGGGAGGTGCACCGCGCCGCTCGATCGATCCCGGGAGCCGACGAAGGCGTACTTCCACGCCTCCGAGCGCGCGGCCGCCGAGGCCGACACCCGTGCGGGCTCCGGACGCCGGGGGGGATCCAGGGTCAGCATCCCCCGCCAGGAGAGGAACTTGGCGTACGGCAGGCCGGCACCGTTGGCGACCTGCCCCGCCACCGTGCGAGCCGGCCGGTGCGCGGGGAGCGCCTCGGTGGCTCGGAACACGAACGCATCGGCGCCGTCGGCGAGCGACAGCACCGCGATCACCTGGCCGGGCTCGGCTCGATCGAGCGCGGCGGCGAGCAGCAGGCCGGGGTGCGCGGTGCCGCTGTTGCCGACCGAAGCGCCGAGGTCGTCGAGCACCACCTCGTCCCCCACACCGAGCTTGCGCACCGCAGCCCGTACCGCCCTGGTGTGCAGCCCGGTGACCGCGACCAGATCGAGGTCGCCGGGAGCAAGGCCTGCTTCCTGGAGCGCCGCCTTCCACGCCTGCTCGGCCAGCGGGAGGTACTGCAGCTCGCCGAAGCGCTCTTCCCACTGCCTGGAGCGGTTCTCTCCCGGGGTGCGCCAACGGTCGATGAACTCGCTGGTGGCGCTCGCTGCCCCGAGGTACTCGGCGAGGACCGGCGCGCCCTCGTCGCCGTCACCGATGAGCAGCGCGCTCCCCGCATCGCCACCGCCAGCCTCGTCCGCGCTGCCCGGCAGCCCTGTGCGGATGTCCGCCGCGACCACGAGCACCGTGCCCGTCCCGGACAGCGCGGCCCGCCAGGCGACGACTCCCGAACGAGGAGCGCCGCCGAAGTCGGCGGCCGCGGCGTCGGCGTCGAGCCGCAGGGCGGCGTGGATGGCGGTGGCGTTGGTCTTGTCGAGGTAGGCGGGCGACACGGTCGCGAACCACAGCGCGCTCGGCACGATGCCCGCGGGAGCGGCGCGCATGGCCACTCGGCTGGCCTCGACGGCCAGGGTGGTGGTGTCCTCGTCGTAGGAGGCGACCGCACGGGTGCCCTTGCCGCCCCCGCTGCCGAGGAACGCACGGATGTCCGCCCGGTCCAGGCGGCGGTACGGCACGTAGGCGCCGTAGCTCAGGATCCCTCGCATGGCGGCAGTCTAGGACGGATCTGACACCTCATCAGATGCGCAGACGGCACCGGTACGATGCGCCCATGAAGCTGGGTGAGGTGGCGAACGCGCAGGCGATGGCGTATGGGCGACCCCTGGATGGGGTACGGGTGCTGGCCGCCGAGCAGATGCAGGCCCTCCCGTACGCCACCCAGTTGTTGGCCCGGCTCGGGGCCGACGTGGTGAAGGTCGAGCATCCCCGCGACGGTGAGTCCGGGCGGGGCGCCTCACCGGCGATGCTCGATCCCGACGGCCGACCGGTCGGGGCGACGTTCCTGCGCAACAACCTCAACAAGCGCAGCGTGGGCATCGACCTCAAGCGCGACGAGGGGCGCAAGCTCTTCCTCGATCTGGTGCCCCGCTTCGACGTGATCTGCGAGAACTTCAAGCCCGGCACCATGGACCGCATGGGCCTCGGCTACGCGGACGTCGCGGCCGTGCACCCGGGCGCGATCTACCTGTCGATCTCCGGGTTCGGCAACACCGTCGACACCCCCTACCGGTCGTGGCCCGCGTACGCCTCGGTGGTCGAGGCCATGTCGGGGATCTACGAGTACCGCAGCGGCCCCGACCACCCGCCGGTCACCATCCCGGTCGGAGCGCTCGGCGACATCAGCTCGGGGCTGTTCGCGGTGATCGGCGTGCTCGCCGCCCTCCGCCAGCGGGAACGCACCGGCGAGGGGCAGTACGTCGACATCGCCATGTTCGACGCCATGATCTCGATGACCGACATCGTGACGAACTTCTGGTCGATGGGCGTGCGGCCCACCCCCGAGGACCAGGTACCGGTCATCTGCGAGGGCTTCAAGGCCCGCGACGGCTACGTGGTGGTGCAGATCGTGCGCGAGTTCCAGTTCGAGCGTCTCGCCGAGCTGATCGGCCGCCCAGAGTG
This sequence comes from Rhabdothermincola sediminis, assembly GCF_014805525.1. Taxonomy (NCBI): domain Bacteria; kingdom Bacillati; phylum Actinomycetota; class Acidimicrobiia; order Acidimicrobiales; family Iamiaceae; genus Rhabdothermincola; species Rhabdothermincola sediminis. The sequence continues at coordinate 254,479 of NZ_JACFSZ010000002.1, forward strand.
GAAGCACGACCCGCGCTTCGCCGACCGCTCCGGGTGGATGCCGCATCTCGACACCGTGATCCGGCCGGCGTTCGAAGCGTGGTTGGCCGACCGCACCAAGCTCGAGGCCGCCCGAGAGCTGACCGCAGCCGGCATCGTGGCCGGCCCGAGCAACAGTGCGCCGGACGTGATCGCGGATCCGCACGTGGCCGCCCGCCACATGCTGGTGGAGCTCCCCCGCACCGACGGGGTGGCGGAACCGATCCTGGTGCCGGGCAACCCGGTGAAGCTGTCGAAGATGGCGGAGGGGCCCGAGCGGCGGGTGCCGTGGGTGGGCGAGCACACCAGGGAGGTGCTGGCAGCCGAGTTGGGCCTCGACGACACCCTCCTCGATCAGCTCGCCGCCGACGGGGTCATCTCCCCCTGAGGCCACCCCCTCCCCGAACTGTTCAGCCCGGCGCGGCCCCAGCCCGCGTTCCGATGAACAGTTCGAGAGCACCACCGAACCGTTCAGCCCAGCGCCGCCCCAGCCCGCGTTCCGATGAACAGTTCGAGAGCACCACCGAACCGTTCAGCCCAGCGCGGCCCCAGCCCGCGTTCCGATGAACAGTTCGAGAGCACCACCGAACCGTTCAGCCCAGCGCGGCCCCAGCCCGCGTTTCGCTGAACCGTTCGGGGAGGGGTAGCGTTTTCTGACGGATCATCAGATCCGTCGGCCCGATCGCAGGAGCAGCTGATGGACTTCGAGTTCTCCCAGGAACAACTGGACTTCCTCGCCGAGGTGGAACGGTTCCTCGACGAGAACGACGATCCGGAGGTCTTCGACGTCACCCGGGAGAACATGGCCCAGATCGTCGACACCCCCAAGCGGCGGGCGTTCATGAAGAAGCTGGGCCAGAAGGGCTGGCTCGGCATGACCTGGCCCAAGGAGTATGGGGGCAGTGAGGGCGAGGGCGTCTACGAGTACCTGCTGAACGAGGCGCTCGCGGCGCGAGGCGGCCCCCAGATCGGCAAGGGCGTGGGCATCATCGGCAAGACGCTGATCGCCCACGGCAGCGATTTCCTCAAGCAGAAGTTCCTGCCGATGATCCTCGAGAACGACGTCGAGTTCGCGGTGGGCTACAGCGAACCGAACGCCGGCTCCGACGCAGCGTCCATGAAGCTCAAGGCGGTCCGCCACGAGCAGGACGGCAAGACCGGGTGGCTGCTCAACGGTCAGAAGACCTGGACCACGTCCGCCCACTTCGCCGAGTGGTACTGGCTCGGCACCCGGACCGACCCTGACGACAAGCACCACGGCATCACCTTGATGCTGGTTCCGCTCAACCACCCCAACATCGAGATCCGCCCGATCTGGACGATGGGCGACGAGCGCACCAACGAGGTATTCATCAACGACGTCTTCGTGCCCGACGAGTACGTCGTCGGTGAGGTGAACAAGGGCTTCCAGTACATCAGCCAGGCGCTCGACCTCGAACGCTTCACCATGTTCACCTTCTCCCCGATCAAGCAGCGACTCGACCTGCTCACCGACTACGTGCGCACCGAGACTCGCGACGGCAAGCCGCTCAAGGACGATCCGGTGATCCGCGCCCGCATCGCCCGCCTGCACACCGACGCCGAAGTGGCCCGGGTGATGGGGCTCAAGGTCGTGGCCGAGTCGGTGAAGGGTGAGAAGCAGACGAAGGCCACCGGCAAGCCCACTCCACCGCCCACCGTGGAGTCCTCCGAGTACAAGCTGTACGCCACCGAGTTCTCGAAGCGGCTGGCCAACGCGGCGATGGACATCGCAGCTCCGGGAAGTCAGCTGCGGGTCCACACCGAGGAGGCCCCGATGAAGGGCCGATCGGAGTCGACCTACCGCTACACGGTCATCGACACCATCGGCGGTGGCGCCTCCGAGATCCAGAAGAACATCATCGCCCGCCGCGGTCTCGGCCTCCCCAAGAACTTCTAGGGATGCCCACCCCCGCCCTGGCCGGCACCACGGTCCTCGACTTCTCAACGGTCGGGCCAGCGGCGCGCGCCTCGCGCATCTTGAGCGACTACGGGGCCACCGTGGTGAAGGTCGGAGCGGTGCCCCGCGCCGGCGGGGTCCAGATCATCCCCCCGTACTACGCGTACTCGGGCCACCGGGACATGAAGCGGGTCCGGCTCGACCTGAAGGCTCCCGAGGGTCGCCAAGCCTTCCTCACCCTCGCGGCCGGGGCCGACGTGGTGATCGAGAGCTTCCGGCCTGGCGTCGCCGACCGCCTGGGGGTGGGGTACGAGGACGTGCGAGCGGTCCGACCCGAGATCGTGTACTGCTCGACCAGCGGCTACGGCCAGAGCGGCCCCTACTCCCAGTGGGCCGGCCACGACATCAACTACCTCGCGCTCGGCGGCTACCTCGACTGCAGCGAGCGGGCACCCGACGGCAAGCCGCCGCTGCCCGGCGCGACCGTCGCCGACGCCGCCGGCGGCGGGATGCAGGCAGCGATGGCGGTGATGGCTGCGCTCGTGCGCCGCAGCAGCACCGGTGAGGGCGCCTACCTCGACGTGTCCATCACCGACGGGGTGCTGTCGCTCATGTCGCTCTACATCGACGAGTACCTCGCCACGGGCACCGTTCCGGGGCCGGGCCACTACATCCTCACCGGCCGCTACGCGTGCTACGACACCTATCGGTGTGCCGACGGGAGGTGGGTGGCGGTAGGCGCGATCGAGCCGCACTTCTACGAGAACCTGTGCCGGCGACTGGGTTGCGAGCAGTGGATCGGCCACCAGCTCGACGACGACGTGCAAGATCAGATCCGCGCTGACTTCCGGGCCGCGTTCGCCACCCGGCCTCGCGACGAGTGGGTGGCGGAGCTGGCACCCAACGACACCTGCGTGGCACCCGTGTACTCGGTGCCCGAGCTGGTCAACGACCCGCACCTCACCGCCCGAGGGGTGATCGCCGAGGCGCACCACGAGCGCGAGGGCACGTTCCGGCAGCTCGGCACCCTGCTGGCGGGCACCGACACCGGGCGACGCCACTTCGAGGTGCGCGACGCCGGCGAGACCGATACCGACGATCTGCTCGGCGCGGCCGGCTTCAGCGCCGAGCGGATCCGTGCCTTGCGGGAGAGAGGAGTGGTCGCATGACCAGCCCGGACACCGACCTTCCCGAGGATGTCGCGGCGATGATCGGCAAGGTCCAGTACGAGGTCACCGGCGAGTTCCCGGTCGAGCGGGGCTACATCTGGACCAGCTGCGCGTCCGTCGAGAACGGCAACCCGCTGTTCTGGGACGACCAGGTGGCCGAGGAGATCACCGGCGGTCCGATCGCGCCGCCGACCATGCTGTCGGTGTGGTTCCGGCCCCACCACTGGGCGCCGGGCCGCACCGAGCAGGCGCTGCCGTTGCAGGTCCACTTCGACCTGAAGGAGCGCTTCGACCTGCCCGAGGCGGTGATGACCGACAACACCATCGTCTTCCACGAACCGGTCCGGCCGGGGGATCGGCTCCGCACCCATCAGATCCTGCGCTCGGTGAGTCCACCGAAGACCACCAAGCTCGGCACCGGCCGCTTCTGGGTGATCGACGTCGAGTACTTCAACCAGCGCGACGAGCTGGTGGGGGTCGAGAGCTACACCGGCTTCGGCTACCGGAGGGAACCATGACCACGGTGCTGACGCTCGACGAGGTTCACAAGGGGGACACCCTGCCACCGCTGCACCACGACGTGACCGCCACGACGATCGTGCTGGGTGCGCTCGCCTCCCGTGACTGGCGTCCCATGCACCACGACCACGACTTCGCCGTGAACCGCAACGGCACCCGTGACATCTTCATGAACACCCCGAACCAGGCAGCCTGGTTCGAGCGCTACATCACCGACTGGACCGGCCCGACCGGTCGGCTCGGCCGGATGACGTTCCGCATGAAGGGCTCGGTGTTCCCCGGCGACACGATGACGCTCTCCGGGGTGGTCGAGGACACCAGCGTCGACGAGACCGGGTGCGGCTGGGTCGACCTGCGCATCTCGCTCACCGTCGACGGCGAGCTCAAGACCGAGTGCGCGGCCCGGGTGGCGGTGCCCACCTCCCCTGACGACAACCCCTGGCGCCGCCGCGGCGACCAGTGGAAGCCCTAGGAGACCGCGATGGACCTGGACTTCAGCGATGAGCAGCAGATGCTTCGGGAGATGGTCCGAGGTGTCTGCAACGACTTCGCCTCGCTCGAGGTGGTGCGCCAGTTCGAGGACGACCCGGTCGGGTTCCCCGCTCCGTTCTGGAAGCAGCTCGCCGAGCTCGACCTGATCGGTCTCACCCTGCCGACCGAGTACGGCGGATCGGGGATGACCATGCTTGAAGCGGCGATCCTCTACGAGGAGCTGGGCCGAGCGCTCGCGCCCTCGCCGCACTTCGTCAGCGCGGTGATGAGCGCTGGCGTGCTGCTGCGGTCCGGCTCTGAGGACCAGAGGCAGCAGTGGCTGCCGAAGATCGCGCGCGGTGACGCCATCCTGAGCACGGCCTGGTTGGAGCCGCGCAACGGCTTCGCGCCCGAGGGGGTGCAGCTGCGAGCCCGCACCGACGGCGACGGCTTCGTGCTCGACGGCACCAAGTGGCACGTGCCGTTTGCTTCCTCCGCCGACCGACTGGTGGTGCTCGCCCGCAACGATGACGGCGACATCGATCTGTTCCTCGTCGACCCCAACGCTGACGGGGTGACGCTCGAGCAGCAGCTCACGATCGCCTCCGACACCCAGTACGCGGTGACCTTCTCGGAGGTGCGCGTCAGCGACGCTGACCGCATCGGCGAACCGGGGTCAGGTTGGCGAACCTGGGCCGACACGATGCTCGACGGGCTGATCCCCCTCGCTGCGCAAGCCATGGGCGGTGCGCAGTATGCGCTGGAGATCACGGTGCAGTACGCGAAGGACCGTGAGCAGTTCGGCAAGCCGCTAGGCGCGTTCCAGGCCATCGCCCACTACCTCGCCGATGCCAAGACGACGGTTGACGGGGGGACGCTGCTGGTCTACGAGGCGGCCTGGGCCCGTGCCACCGGTCGACCAATCGACCGGCTTGCTCCGATGGCCAAGCTCTTCGCCTGCCAGACCTTCCGCGACGTCACCGCGGTGGCGCAGCAGATCTTCGGCGGGGTGGGCTTCACCCTGGAGTACGACATCCAGCTGTACTTCCGCCGAGCCAAGCAGCTCCAGATCAGCTGGTACGACGATCGTCGCCTCGAAGAGCTGGTCGCCAGCGCCGTGCTCGACGGCTGACACGGGTCGTCTCTCCCCGCACCAGTCGGCTCGCCGGCTGCGTGCTTTCGATGTCGACCTCGTGGATCGCCGCTGGCACGGTCGCTGGATGTGAGCAGGCCTTTGACAGAGCACACCATTCGCTCGCTGAAAGCTTCAAGGACGGTCATAGGACCCTGGGGCGCGCTGAACCGAATGGTGCCGCCGAGCCCAAGGGCTTCGATCTCTTCGGTGAGGTGCGCGGCAGCGTCACGGCCTGTGAGTGCGCTGAGCACCTGGGCGAGGAGGTGCCAGCCGGCGACTTCGCTGTATTCGGCGACACCGGATCTTGCCGCGTTCAGCAGCTTGGTGGGCTCGAGCTCAACGGCAAGAGCGGCAGGGTCCATCATGTTGCAACGATAGGCGTCGGGCTGGCCAAGACCGGCGGTGTGGTTCACGACATCGCGCACGGTGATGGTCGATGGGTGGTCGATGTCGAGGAGTTCAGCGACCGGAGTTGACGGATCACATCGTGCGTCTTCAAGCGCTCGGGCCACTGCGACGGCGACTACGGGCTTCGTGGCGCAGTGCAAGTTGAAGGTCGTCCCGCTCGTGATGGGGTCGCCGGGAACGCCTTCCCCGACAGCGACATCGCAGAGCACATCACCTTCGAGGGCAACGAACACTTGGGCTGCGGTGCCAAAGCCGGCTCTGAGTTCTCCGTCCAGCATCGAGTGGACCTGATCGTCGAGCGAACGCGTGCTCACGAGGCCGCAGGTCGATCGTTGAGGGTGTCGCAGCGATTCAGTCGGAGGAACTCCTCGATCGCCGCCGGCCGCATCGCCGCGGCGTCTGCTGCGAGCGCTTCAAACGTCTCGGGGCCCGCCGAGATACCTTGCACGAAGGTGAGCTGTGGCAACTCGTCACGCAGGTGTGCGAGAAGTGTCGGACTGACGTCACCTCGCTGATACTGCTCGTACCACGCCAGGTACCAGGCACAGGCGTTCGCCCAGCCGACCTGGGTCTGGGCGTCTTCGTCGGTGGTTCCGGCAGCTGCCGCGAACGAGGAGAGGGCCTCCACAGGCGGCGCGTGCCCGTCTGGCCACGACAACGCCTGGGCGTGCCCCTCGATCTGCGAGGGGGATGCACCACCCGGGTCTGAGCCAGAACAGCCGCTGGCGACGAGGAGCAGAGACACCGCGGCGACTGCAACCACCGAGCAGGGCAGCCAGCGGCGGGTGGCGGGGACGCTGGGCGGCTTCTGGTGCGGGCTGGTCATTCGGTTCCCTTCGGAAGTTGGTCGGGACGTCGTAGCAAGGCGGCGGTGAGCAGGGCGAGCACCCACGCTGCCGTCGCGATGTGGGCGATCCACGGCTCGATGTCCGTGGCGAGCAGCGGGCTCCGTGCGTCTGCGGCTCGCAGGGGCCAGATCCCAACCCACGGCGAGAGCACCTGTGCAGGCTTGAGGATTGGGGCGAAGTACAGCATGGCCAGGACCGCTGCGGTGGCCATCAACGACCCTTCGAGGATGACCACGGCCAGCAGACGCCGTCCGACGAGCTCAGCGACCGAGATCGACAACGTGACGCTGACGGCCGCCGCCGCGATCGCGAAACCGAACCCAGACGATCCCGACGATCCGGCGAGGCCGACCGACCAGTCGCCTGGCGTGGAGACGTTGGCGAGCACCGCGCCGACGACGCCCATCGCGGCGGCTGCAGCAAGGGCGGCGACCACCGCGCTCAGCGCCTCCACCCTGCGCCGGTTACGGAGAGCTGCTGCGCTGATCCCGCTGACCCACCGGTATGCGGACACGCCCGACTCGACCTCGGCGCACACCACGGTGGCGACGAGTGGCGGCATCCACACCGGCCCGAGGGTGGCCGCTGCCGCAAACCCGTTGACGAGGCCAGCGAGCAGTCCCTGCCCGGGTTCGCCGAGGACGGCGACGGGCAGCACCCCGCCCAGTCCCCCGGCAAGGAGGGCGATGACCACCGACGGCATCCAGCCCGGCCCCAACAGGAGCTGGTGCAGTCGCGGTCTCCTCCACGCGGTGGCGCTCGAGGGTCGGCGCGGCAGCGGTTCTGCGACCGCCGCCTGTACCTGGGCTCGGTCACCCTCGCGCCGCGCGGACACGAACCACCTCCCAGCCTGTGTCACGACGATCGAGGTGGAACTCGTACGTGTAGCGATGAGTTCCGCCATCGCCCACCGTGGCGGTCACCCTCACGGCGTCAGGTGCTTGCATCTCCGACTCGGAGGCGACGTCGATGGTGCCTTCTCGCAGCGGCCGCCAGAACGGGTCGCCAGGTTCGACCCCCTCGGACACCGATTCACCTCGACGCAGCGCGTCCACGAACCCTTCGACGGCGTCGATGCTCGACGTGCCATTGCGGGTGTCACGAAGCCACTCCGGTTTGAAGTACCAGGGAAGGGCTTGTCGGGCCAGCGGTGGAAGGACCGCAGCGATCACGACGACGGCGGCAGTCGAAACCAAGGTTGCCTTCATCACACGCGACGACGGGGAAGGAACGGGCGAGGAGTGATGGCTGCGGCGTACAGCGGCGAGTGCGAGCAGCGCCGCTGCCCACCCGGCGAGGATCAACACACCGAACACCGCGTGGCGAGGGGCGCTCAGGTTCAACAGCCCCAACGCGGTGGGCGGACCGGCGTTGCTCTCCAGTGCCGTGGTGGCAGCACCCCCTGGAAGGTAGGACTGGATCTCCACGACGCCAGGGAAGTGGGCACTGCGCGTGATCGTGGGATGAGGGGCGTGTAGGGGTCCACCCGTGTGGGTCGGGGCCTCGCTGGACTCGGTGTTGTTGGAAGACGCCGATCCGAGGAGGCCCCGATGGCTGCTGACTGTATGC